>JAUSMA010000059.1 GCA_030645475.1 Nitrospirota bacterium | reverse complement strand
GGAAGGATTGCGGCATGCCGGATAGGCGGGAGTGATCGGATGTTGTTGTGGGGCGCCTACAGTCTGAGAAATCTCTGGGCCCGTCGTGTGACGACGGCGTTCACGGTGGCGGGGATGGGCCTGGTGGTGTTTGTCTTCCTCGCCGTGTTGATGCTGGCGCATGGATTGGAGCGGACGCTGGGGAAGACCGGCGATCCGGCGAACGCGATCGTGCTTCGCAAGGGCGCCCTCTCGGAAATCGACAGCAGCATTTCCCGCGATCACGCCAAGATCATTGCGCTACAGCCAGGGATCGAGCAGACGCTCGGGGGCCGGCCTGTGGCGGTCAGCGAGATCGGGCTGCAACTCACACTCCGGAAGGCGAAGGAGAGGAGTCTTGCGAGCCTCAGCCTGCGCGGGTCTTCCCACGATGCCTTTGCCGTTCGGCCGAAGGTCCGCTTGATTCAAGGCCGTCTATGGGAGCCCGGTACGACGGAGATCATGGTGGGGGCGCAAGTGGCCAAGCAGTTTCCCGAAGCAGGGCTCTATCGTGTGTTGAACTTCGGCAATCGCGCATGGACGGTGGTGGGCGTGTTCGACGCCGACGGCAGCGGGTTCGATTCCGAAGTCTGGGGCGATGCGGAACAATTCATGGCGACGTTTCACCGCACGGCTTTCTCTTCGATGACCGTGCGCCTTGCGCGGCCCGATGCCTTGGCCCAGGTGAAGGAGCAGCTTGAGCGGGATCCACGGTTCAATCTCTCGGTGAAACGCGAGCCGGACTATTACGAAGGCAAAGCCGAGAGCCTGGCGAAAATGATTCGCGTGACCGGTCTCTTTCTCACTGCGATCTTCAGCATCGGGGCGATCATGGGTGCGACCATGACGATGTCCGCGGCCGTGGCCCAGCGCACGACGGAGATCGGCACGCTCCGGACCCTCGGGTTCACCCGTCTCGCGATTCTTCAGACCTTCTTGATCGAGTCGATGGCGCTGGGAGCGATTGCAGGGCTGCTCGGGGTAGCCGGGGCTTCCTTCCTCCAGTCGGTGACGATCTCGACGGTGAATTGGGACACGGGATTCGAGATCGCGTTCGGGTTCCACCTCTCCCCTCTCATGGTTGGGCTCGGCCTGCTCTTTGCCGTGCTTATGAGCATGGTCGGTGGCCTGGTCCCGGCCACGCGCGCGGCCCGTCTCGAAATCGTGCAGGCCCTCGGCGAACGGACGGTGTGAGGAAGCTCGCTGTAGGGCTGTGCGCCTTCGTCCTTCCTCTTCTCAGGGGATATGCATGCCTGATCTTTTCTTGAAACTGTAGCATCCGTGAGCAGGCGTCGGTAGACAGGCGATCGGTTCACGCGTATAGAAGAGACATCGTGGAGAGCTTCATGACGCGTTCCGGTGTATCACGCAGTTCCGTTCTGGTCGCAGGGCTCGTGGCCCTGGTCTATGCCTCGCTTGCAGCGATGGCGGCGACCTGTTCGTTCAGCCACGCCGAGGTCTCCAGCGGCCATGCGCACCATGGTTCGCAAGACGCGGTTCCGCACAATGCGCTCTGTGCCTGGGCCTGCCAGGCCACGTCCGATGCCGGATTGGTCACGGAGCCGCCGGCCTTGTCGGTCGGTCCGGTCGCCCGGCTCGTCGTCTCCTCCCCCAATCACGTGACCCCTGTACGCATTTCTTCTTTGCTCCATTCCCGTGCACCTCCGGCGATTTCCTTCATCCTGATCGGATAGGGGATCCCGGGCGGTCTGTTTCATGTCGGTGTCTTTCGCGCTCCCCTATCGATCGCAGTCGCTCGTCTGCCACATTTGACCGTTGTTGATTTTTTGATGTCCGAGTCGGGCGGCCTCCTTGCTCGGACTGATCCGGGGCGCGGGTGCTTCCTCCTATGGCCTCCGCCCCGGTCCTTTAATCGGTTTGGCTCTGAAAGGACTCTGCCATGAGACGTCTGTTCATGTGCGCATTGGCCTGTTGGACGATGATCGGTACTGCTTCGTTCGCAGCCGGGGCTCTGGAGAATGAATCCGTGGAGACCAAGCCGGCGGCAGGTGAAGCCATCGTCCAGATTTTCGGCCGCATGTGTGAGTACCACCGTGAAGATGTCGAGGCGGCGCTTCGTGCATTCAAGACGGTGCGGCAGGTCGAGTTTTTGAACAATCATGGCACGGTGCTGGTGCGCTATCAGCCTGGCAGCGAGACGCCGGAGCAGTTAGCCGGTGCAGTACATCGCGCGCTCGCATCGGGCTGGAATTGCTCGGCGCGGATCGACCGAGGAGCGCAGAGGCTCGAGGCCGGTCAGCAGGAGGGGAAATCGTGAAGACATTCATCACGCTTGGTTGTCTCATCGGGTGTGTCTGTGCGATGGCCATCCCGGCCTTTGCGGGCGATGAAACAATCACACTCATGCTGGGCGGCAAGTTCTGCGACGGATATGTGGGCGATGTCGAACATGCGCTTCGGCGCGTTCCCGGCGTGAAGACGGTCGATTTCAAGAGGATGAAAGGCCATGCGGTGGTGACGGTCGAATCGGGCAAGGTAAAGCCGGAGCAACTGGCTACGGCCGTCAATGGTGTGAAAGGCGAGAACTGGTATTGCACGGGCGAGGTCATGAAGTGACGGGATGGTATGAACGTGGCGCGCGGATGTGAATGGACGGTGGATCGGGGCTTGGGATGCCATGATGGAATCATCGTTGATGCGGGTGAACGACGCGGCGCAACTGTTACGCGTGAGCAAGTGGACGATTTATCGGTGGATTGAAGAAGGACGGCTCGGTGCGACCAAGATCGGACATGGCAGCCTGCGCGTCTTTCGCGAATCGGTTACGGCGCTGGTCGAGGCCAATCGTAAGGATCCGACACCGGTGACTCGTTCGATTCCCCATAAGGTGGCGCCGGTTCGTGCGCAGGCCCGAATAAGAAACGCTGATAACAGCGGAGAAAAGCCGCTGCGATGACAAGAGAGGGCTGAAGGCATATGGCGTCAGCGGGGTGAGGTCTCCATCTCGCGGACCCGTTACCAGGGTGGGACGGTTGACTGCCTCCCCCACCCTGGCCCTTCGGGGGGCTCAACATTGAGAGGGGGCGAGATGAATCACGATCAGGACTATCCCGAGCTCGTACCAGTGGTGGCCAGACTGATGGCTATTGCCTTGGGGGTGACCACCAGGTCTGTGGCCGCACCGGAAGATAGGCAGTTGTCGATGGCTTTCGGCTATCGGTCTTGGCCGACCTGTCAGATTGCCGGGCACCGGCAGGGCCACGAGGAAATACTGAAGTTTTACGTCTGTCCCAAAGGAGCCGCGACTCTGGATGACGAGCCCTTTTCGATGGGGACGCGGTTTGTGATGGAGACCTATCGTGTCGAGGAGGACCGTTCCCATGAAGGGAGCGCCGGGCAGCCGGCCCGTCATGAACTGGTGCAGGTGTTCAGTATGCAAAAGTATGCGAGCCTTGAGCTGTCCGGTTTGCCGTCTTGTGCCATCGATGGGTGGCTCTTTTCCACTCTCGTCCGGGCAGGTTTGCCGTCGCCGGGACGTGAGCGGGCGCTCAGGCTCGCGCCGTCGCGTAATGCTCGCATCACAATTGGGGCGGGACTCAGGGGTTGGACTGCGCTGACCACGCAGGGAGTCCCGACGGAGGGAAACGTATGCCCATACGTTT
>JAUSMA010000058.1 GCA_030645475.1 Nitrospirota bacterium | reverse complement strand
TCGACGCGCGCCCAGAAGGCGAGGAAATGCCTGGCGCCTGCCGGGAGCAAGAGCGCAATGCCCGCACTCAAGGCGACGATGACGATGTGATACAGACTCCCCGCGGCGTCGTGGAGGAGTGCTCGAACGGTTGACGTAAATTCATGAAACACGGATGCACCTCTTGATGTTGTGAGGTCCCCACGAGTCTGTCGGACTGGCAATGAACGCGAGGGATGAGTCGGCCTTCGACGAAATGCTCAGCAGATGCGGACGGCTGCGTGCGGACAAAAAAAGATCGCGGGAGACTTCGTGTCTACTGGAGGGCTGCTGCCTCCAAGCACGGAAGGTCTTACGCGATCACCTGTTACCCTACCACGTACCTATTGGCCATGCAAGGAATGCGACGAAAGCTGCGCGAGCGTCTGGAAGCGTGAAACGCGACCAAGGGCTGAGAGCCGTGGGAAGAGGAGTCGAGTATTGGTTTCGACAGTTCCAGCTCTGGTCCCCCGCCATCAGCTATCAGCTATACGCTCCTCTCCTCGGTCCTAGTACTGCAACGTCGAAGGCTCCCGATGGAACTGCGCCACCGTTGGGTGAACCAGTTCGGCGAAGTCCCGATAGCGGAGCTTCATGGCTCCCGTATGGGTCCCGGCGTCGAAGAAAATGTGTTCATCTTTGGTGAGCAGTTGATCGACGTAGACAGGCATGTTGTAGAGATTGCCGAACGGGGGCATCGTCCCCACTTCGCAGTCAGGAAAGAGTTCCGCAAGTTCGTGCTCCGTTGCCAGTCTCACATGTTTGCTGTCGAGCACCTCTTCGAGCCGTTTGAAATCTATCCGCCAGGTAGAAGTGACGACCGCCATCACAAACCGCTGGTCGGCTTTGACAACCACCACTTTGGCGAACAGGTCGCCTGACACATGGAGAGCCTCCGCCGTCCTTCGGGCGCTGAAGGCCTTGTCATGGCTGAGCACCTTGTAGGCGATCTTGTGGCTATCGAGATAGGTTTGGAGTCGCTTGAGGACAGGCATGGCAACCTCCATGGCAATGGGTGGGCAGGATGCTGAAAAAGCCTGCGAGCTGCGTTCTCGCATCGTTCAGACCCTCAACGTACCCTCCGGGTACGCCTCGGCCCTTTACTCGCTGCGGCCTTGCTGGCAGACTTTTTGAGCATCCTTAGTCTGTAGCCGTATGGTGTCTGGAGGGAGAAAGGAGCAAGGGGAATGCCATCACCCTCGCGCAGGATGGAGCAAGCAAATGCGTGATCTGTCGAGTGGTTAGAGCAGGATCAGGGCAGAGCCCCGAACGCTAACCACAAAGTTTCGTGGCAGAATAGGGCAGTGGTCCCTGGCTGACTGTCCTGAAATGCTACGTTGCTCGGTCAAAGACAAGAGCATATGGCCGATAGCTGATGGTCTCGGACCCAACATAAACGCAGGATGGTCTCTCTCCCCGCTATCAGCCATCAGCTATTCGCTATCAGCTTATGGTGGTGGTGCTGCTAGCGGAGGCGCTCGCGGCCATGCGGGGTCGTCAGATCCTGGTCGGGACCGAGGGGGACGATACGGGTTGGATTGATGTCGTCGTGGGTGACGTAGTAATGCCGCTTGATGTGATCGAAGTTCACGGTGTCGGCAATGCCGTCGGTCTGATAGAGGTCTTTGAGGTAGTTGAAGAGATTGGGGTAGTCGATGATCCGGCGGATGTTGCACTTGAAATGGCCGTGGTAGACGGCGTCGAAGCGCACGAGGGTGACGAACAGGCGCCAATCGGTTTCGAGGAACTGTGAGCCGAAGAGGTAGCGTTGGCGCGCCAGCCTGGCCTCGAGTTGATCGAGGGCGTCGAAGAGGCGCAATACGGCCCGCTCATAGGCCCGCTGCGAGGTGGCGAATCCCGCGCGATAGACCCCGTCGTTCACGTTCTCGTAGATGAAGGTGTTGAGATCGTCGATTTCTTTCCTGATGCCGTCTTGATAGAGGTCGATCGTGTTCTCGGTGAAGCGGTTGAACTCGCCGTTGAACATGCGCATGAGATCGTCGTCGGAATTGGTCACGATGCGTTTCGTGACGGTATCCCACAGCACAGGGACGGTGAATCGTCCCCGATAGTCGGGGTCGGTGGCCTTATAGGCCTGACTGAGGAACTGGAATCCATTGATCGGATCGAGCGAATGGCCCGGCCCTTCGCGGAAGGCCCAGCCTCGCTCGTCGCGGATCGGGTCCACGACCGTCATGCCGATCACGTCTTCGAGCTTCTTGAGTTTTCGTACAATGATGGTCCGATGGGCCCAGGGACAGGCCAGGGAGACATAGAGGTGGTAGCGGCCTCTCTCGGCAGGGTAGCCGGAGCCTCCATTCGCAGTCACCCAGTTCTTGAACACATCCGGCTGCCTGGTGAAGGCGCCTTCGACGCTTTGCTCGTCTGGAAATTGTGCCTTAATGGTCATGGTTAGTTCTCTGTTGTCTCTACCGTACCACAATCCTGGCGAAGTGATAGGGGGGACAGGGGCTGGAGGCTGATGATCTTCTGTGCTCGCGCAACGCGCGGCCTCAGAAGGAGGAGAGGGGAGCCGCCAGACCATCCTTCTTGCTCGCGGAACGCGCACGATCAGAATGTGCTCGTTCGACGCGCGCAGTGAAGGACAGTCCGGCGACTCCCTTGGGCGAGAAGGTGTGATGTTGTAGGGAAGGCAGGAAGAGGCCCTCCCTGGACGCACACAACGGAAGGTCAAACATTCCAATCCCTTTGAGAAATTAGGAAGGAAGCTTAGAGGGTGTAAGTTATTAGATGCTCTTAGGTGCTCATTTGTGCGGATGGACGGGGATATCCTGGGGGAATAGACTGTTGTCCTATTTTTCGCTGGCTGAGACCGTTTCTTTCGATCGACCATACTGATACCCTTTAGTTCGAAATAATGAGGCTACAGGGTTTTCCTTCGGGCAAGATTACTCGAATGAATGTAGGAATTCTTAAAGGGTTGCCGCGTCAACTGGATGAGGTAAAGAAGCTCTGGCGGGCCAACGCTGCCACACTTGGCTTCTTTCCTGATGGTGCTTTTGATGAGTATGCGTCGAAAGGTTGTATCCTTGTCGCCAGTGATCAAGCGGGTTTGTTGGCGGGATACCTTCTCTTTCGGAAAAGTGGTGATCGACTCACAGTCGTCCATTTATGCGTGCGAGATGAGATGCGAGGGCGTCACATAGCAAGAGACCTTTTCGAGGCTTTAGTTGCAACGTCTAAATCTTTTCGGGGGATAAACGTTTCATGCCGGCGTGATTTCAGTGCTTCAGCTCTGTGGCCCCAATTGGGATTCGTAGCCGTGCACGAAAAGCGTGGCAGAGGTACAAATGACACGATATTGACGAATTGGTGGTTTGATAGCGGAAACCCTGATCTCTTTTCTTTGTCGGAGTCTGTAGAGACAGAACAGAAGATCCCAGTTGTGATAGATGCAAACGTGTTTTACGATCTTAATACCCCTGTGGAGCCACACACTGAAGAGTCGAAGTCCCTCCAGGCTGATTGGTTGCAATCGTCGGTCGAGCTTCAGACTACTCCGGAAATTTTGAACGAGATCAATCGGAACAAGACCCCGAGTCATCGCGCAAGCAACCGACGGTATGCAGGGCAATTTGTATCCGTAAGGCCTCGCCATGACAAGTTTGCTGCTGCCGAAAGTAAGGTGAAGCAATACTTTCGCCACCCTCTCTCTGAGAGCGATGCATCAGATATTAGGCAGCTTGCGTGGACTGTCGCATCCGGATGTAGGTTTTTCGTGACTCGGGATGAAAAGCTCCTGAATCTCTCTCATCGGCTTTATCGAGAATTTGGGACATCGGCAATAAGACCCTCTGATCTCATTGCCCAGTTGGACGAACTGCAAGAACGCTCAAAATATAATCCTGCACGAGTCGCAGGCGTATTGACGCTTCGACGGTTGCAACAAACGCCAACCGATGATTTTGTTTGTGCCTTGCAGGCCACAGAAAGAAAAGAGACTAAGGCCAGATTTCGAGAGCGTTTTTGCAAGTACCTTGCTGCTCCAAAAACTTGCCAATGTTGGGGTTTGTTTTGGGGGGAAGAGAAGCCGGCTGCTTTGGTAGTGTATGAATGCTCCAACGAAGCGGAGTTACTCGTTCCATTCATGAGAGTCGCTCGTGGGCCCGAAGCTGTCGCAATTTTACGAAATCTGTTGCTTCGAATGGTGACGGGAGCGGCAGCAGAAAATCGATCAAGGATCGTGATCTCCGACCCCTACTGCGTGGATTTTGTCGGGGAAGAACTTAGGAGAGATGGGTTCAGTCGAGAAGATCGTCATTGGGTTAAGTATACGATGCCCATCGCAGTGACCGCGAAGACCTTCGTTGAGCAACTCGGCTTGGTCGGAGGGGTAGGAGGGAGTGGAAGTAAGCCTGATGCCATGACGGGACTGTCGCAAATAGTAAGATCCGATGCACTAACTGCGCACAAGCTAGAGCGTGCGTATTGGCCTCTCAAGATTATCGATGCTCCAGTACCAAGTTATATAATTTCAATTCAGCCAAAGTGGGCGGCAGAGCTCTTTGATGATGACCTTGCCAATCAGGATCTTTTTGGTGCAAGAACGAAACTGAGCTTGAATAGAGAAGGAGTGTACTATCGATCAGCCCTGCCCAACGGAGGTCTCACAGCCCCCGGTCGAATTCTCTGGTACGTCAGTGATGATAAGAAATATCACGGGTCAAAATGTATCAGAGCCTGTTCCTTTCTGGATGATGTCGTAGTTGGTCGCCCTAAAGAATTATTCCGACGCTTCGACCGGCTGGGAGTGTATGAGTGGAGGCATCTTATCGAGCTCGCGAAGGATGATATCGATACGAACCTTATGGCTGTTCGATATAGCGATACGCAGTTGCTGGCTGATCCAATCCGCTGGGACACATTTCAGGCAGTGCTTCAAGAGGCTGGCGTGCGTACACAACTACAGTCCCCCCAGCTCATACCGCCACAGGTCTTCGCGAAACTGTATAGACAGGGGATGGGCTATAAGGAAAACCTATGAAGACCATTCTGGTGCTTTCTATCCGAGAGAATCATGCTCAGGACATTCTAGAGGGAAGAAAGAAGGTCGAGCTCAGAAGAGTACGTTCCAAGTTAGAAAAAGGAGACGTTGTCCTAATTTATGTACCCCGACCAGTCATGGCTCTAGTTGGAGGATTTGTGGTTAAGGAAGTGATTGTTGCGCGGCCAGCACAGCTGTGGAGGCAAGTAGGAACGGTGTCCGGACTAACAAGCCATCAATTCACAGATTATTACTCTGGCACCTCCGTTGCCTTTGGTATTTGCATTGACACAACGTGGCGATTGGATAAGCCGGTTTCATTGACGGTGTTGAGACGATGCTGGCTTCCCTTTACTCCGCCGCAATGTTTTAGATACCTGGGAGCCAAGGAAATGCGTATGGCCAAGTCATTCAACATTAACTTGATTCCAAATGAAGCTTTCAACGGAGCGAAATCTATTTTCCCTCCCTTGAGAAACCACTCCCGTCCAAGATTGATAGCCCGGTCTTTCAACCCGGCATTGCATGCCGAAGAAATGCCTTAGCCCCCTTCTCGTTGCGCGCTGCGGCGTCATGCCTCATGAAGTGCCGTTATCTCCTGCTCCTTTTGGTTGACTCTTGCCACGCTAGAACGTAGCCTCTCTCCGTTTTCGCTTCAGCCCTAAATTATTCACTGGTAGATGCTGTTGACCATGGATTGGTTGTTGCTGCTTGGGTTGCTGGTGTTCCTCGTTGTTGGGGCTACGGCTGCGTTTTATTGGTATGGGTTTGTGACCCGCACGCAGGAGGAGTTTCGTGCGGCGCAGCCGGATCTCTGGATCACCAACATGTCGGCGATGAGTTCGGGGAACGTCCTCACCATCTACCCGGAGCTTGAGAATGTGGGTGGGGGTGTGGCGTACGATTGCCTGCTGCACATGGGTGGGTGGGAAGGCAGCTTCGCCGTCAAGAAAATCTATCCTCGTGGTCCGCGCTATCAGAAACATGTGGCCTCGATCGTCTTGGGCCCGGACGCGCCGGTTCGCGCCAAACTCATTAATAATGGTTATATCCGGCTACGATATCTCGATCGCTGGGGGCTCAAGTACGATTGTTGGTACCAGGTCACCCAAGTGAGAAACGAGGGTGACGCGGCTCTTTACAACGTTCAGGTCGACTTGGAGCATCCTCAATTGAACGATCCTCACCCATCGTTCTGGGAGATGCGGAAGTTTCTTGGTACTGTTCCTTTGTGCGACTGACCTGGACGCCTCGTCAGCCTGAGTTGGCGGCGAGGTCTCTCCCTGCGTGCTGCTGTTCATGTCGGTGAACAGTAATGGCTTGCGGAGCATGAAGGGCGATGGGGTCACCCGATTGTGCTGAATGAAATCAGGGGTGTCGAGCTCAATGCTCGACACCCCTGACTTCGACATCTGACCAACGAGTCGTACTACGCCAATTACTTGATCGGGAGCTTTACGCTGATTGCGCCTCCGAGATCCCCTTCGTTGGCGCCCTCTTTCTTATAGCCGGAGATATCCGTTTCGCCCTTCGGTCCCCCGTGACAACCCATGCAGCCTTTTCCATAATAGAGCGGCAACATGACCCGCACGGCTTTCCCGCCCTCGACGGTTTCGCTCATGGCTTTGTCGCCCTGTCGGGGATAGGAGGCATCGGCGAGTTTTGCAAGGAGGCCAGCCTCAAACCCGTCTGCTTTGTTCTTGGGATTCCGCAACAGGCCATCTTGCGTCGTTTGTTTGAGATACACCCCTGTCTTGGTGCTGAACTCCGCTGCGGCCTGTGTGCCGAAGTGTGCCGGAGTGAAACCTTTATAGCCGACTCCTGATTTATTGATGCTCGCCTGATTGTCCGCCACCGTCTTTTTTGACGCTGCCACAAGTTGTGGCAACAGGCTCTTCGCGGTTTCCGGCACAGCCGCCGCCTTGAGATTGGCCAAATCGATACCAGATCGTCCTTTAAACTTCTCGGTCAACTGTGCTTCGAACAGGTCCGGCGTAAAGCCCTTGTCTCCCTTGGCCGCATCATTGATGAGCGGCTGGTTGGCGCCGACCGTTCCCCGACCGGCATCCAACAGAATTGCCAACAGACGTCCGGTTTCGATGACATCTGGATTGGCCGACGCGGGAATCGGCGTGAGACCGATTCCTAATGTGAGCAGGCCTAACGCAAAAACGAGAGTCCTCTTTTTTGCCATGTTCATGAAACCTCCTTTTTAGGCACGTGGTGCAAGGGCTCGCCAGCAGTACATCGCTCCTGGAAGAGCCCGAGATGACGTGACTATGGACTTTTCGTGTCACTCGCGCCAGTTCTATATTTTCACGCTCTAGGTCCATAGGATTGCAACGAGTGGATTCTGTGTTTGCAATCCAAGATCGGGGATGGAAGGGGCAGGGCCCGATCCCGATTCATTGCGCACAGCGATCCCATCGCGGACCATCATCCTCGGAGTTTGACCGCAACAATCGGATAGTGCCTCGACCCGCTTCGGCGGTATCATGCTGTAACGAGAGGGGGGCTGATGGTGTCAGTCATGGCAGATGATGCGTGGGAGGCCGTGCTGACGCGCGATCGCCGCTGCGATGGCCGGTTCGTCTACGCCGTGTCCTCAACGAACGTCTATTGCCGCCCCTCTTGTCCCTCTCGCCGCCCGACTCGCAATCATGTGACGTTTTTCGATTCGCCACCCCAGGCGGAAGCGGCAGGCTATCGCGCCTGTCTGCGCTGCCGGCCGCAGTCGCCTCATGGTTCCGACGCAGAACAGCGGGTTGAACGTGCGCGATGTTATTTGGATGACCACTGTGATGAACCTGTTACGCTCCGACAGTTGGCCAGGGAGGTCGGCATGAGCCCGTTTCATCTGCAGCGCACCTTCACGCAATTGGTCGGACTGTCGCCAAAAGCGTACCGGGACACCCGGAGGATGGTGCGGTTTACGTCAGCATTGAAGCGAGGCGAGACCGTGACGAATGCGACCTACGAAGCCGGCTTCGGTTCCAGCAGCAGCCTGTATGTACGAGCGCATAGGGAACTCGGGATGACGCCCTCTGCATTTCGTTCCGGCGGGGTGGGCATCACGCTGCGCTATACGACTGTGCCGACGGCCATCGGCCGTATGCTGGTGGCGGTGACAGAACGGGGTATTGCCGCCGTATGTCTCGGAGACACAGTCGGCGCATTGGTGGCGTCACTTCGGCACGATTACCCGAAGGCGATACTTCGCCGAGCCGGCATCGGGTTGAAGGAGCAGGTCCGAGTCCTTCTGCAGTATGTCACGGGCGAAAGAGCCGCCGCGCTTCTCTCTCTGGATGTGAAGGCTACCCTGTTTCAACGTAAAGTGTGGCAGGCATTGCAACAGATTCCTCGTGGTCAGACCAGGTCCTACCGGGAGATCGCAGAAATGATCGGACAACCGACGGCAGCCCGTGCCGTGGCGAGAGCCTGTGCGACGAACCCCATCGCGGTAGTGATCCCTTGTCATCGAGTCGTTCGAGGAGATGGGCAGCTTGCAGGCTATCGCTGGGGCCTTGAGCGGAAGAAACGGCTTCTTGCGCTGGAGCGAACGTGAGCTGGAGCGTCGGATGCCGGGATCGCTGTCTTAGCGCAGGTCTGTCGGGGTCTCTTCAAACCGGATAGCGATGCCTGAGAGGGCCTGTTCAATGCGCGGCTGATCCGTGGCGCCTTGGGTCAGAATGTAGGGGTTGGAGCTGTAGGGTGTGTACCATCCGTATCCGTAGAGTCCAAACGCCGCTCCTGATGGGCTCAGCAATCCCGCCTCATAGTAAGGGCTTCCGACCTGAGACATCAGGACCATCGGCACATCCGGGACAATCGCATCGGCCCCCAACGCGCGGGCACGATCCTGCATCGTGTGCCGGAGTGTCTCTAGACTATAGTTTGAGCTTCGTACGGTAATCCGTGCCACTTCTACGTGGGGTCGTGTCGGTTCCGCCGTGAGCCACTCGACAGATGCGGTCGCGTTTTTCGGAGGATAGGTCGTGTCCGTCAAATATTCGATGCGGGTGCCGACGCATCCGGTGAGAGAGGCCATGACGGCCAGGGTCAGCAGGGTTCGTCCGAGGGGCTTCATAGAGGACCTCTCAACATGGTGTTGAGTCCACTGTACTGCGACGTCTGTGAGAACCCTATTCCTCGTTGGAGGGGGGAGTCAAGAACCAGGGAGCATGAATCCTCTCATTGCGCCCCGCGGTATTCCGTATCTTCCGCTTGACGTCTTCCGTCTCAGGGGTCTTAGATTGCACCGCATAGGGGAAGCTTGATACACAATAGGGGTTCTATCGTCTAACGCTTCGCGCTGTATCGTTGTACCAGGAGGACTCGCACCCATGTTTCACATCGTTGCAGGATTGACTCGACTCACGACTGTTCGGCAGGTGCTTACGGGCACGTTGCTGGGCCTCTTCCTGATGAGCCTTCTGCCGGCTTCGCTCCATGCGGCGCGTGGAGGAGGGAAGACGGAGGTCTTGCCTGTGCAAACCGCTGCACCGGCCGCTGTCTTTATCGAGACGACTGGTAGCGAAATGGAGTTACGGCGGCAAATGCGGGTCAAAAACGGAGTGTCTGAGCTGACGACTCCTGTTCCGGGTGGCCGTTTCTCCGTCGCGCCAACGGGGAGCTACGGGTTTATTATTCCCAGGCTCCTGGGGTTGGCGTTGGTCACGCAGAGTCCGGATCTTCCGTTGGAGCAGATGTCGCCTGCCGCCAATGCCTACGAGATCCATAAGCTCGCCGACGGGAGCGGGATGCTGGTGGGGTTTGTGGAGGCCGACCTCAAGCCTCTGTTGACGCCGAGTCTGCGGCCGAAGAATATCCGGCTTAAGCTCTATTCCAACCCTACGGATAAGGCTTCGCATATCGTTGCGGTGCCCTTGGTGAAGCTGGTCGTCGACCAGATGCCGCTCAAGCTCGATGCCAAGAAGCCGGACGGTGCGGTCGTGTTCGATATGGATTTGCAAGGCACCGCGAATCGGAAGTCGGTGCCAGGGGCACAGTAGCCCCATTCCCATGGCCTGTAGGCCATCATCCCTGGCTGAACCTTGTCCGTAATTGACTCGACTGGTGTGACTCGTTAGCGTTCCATTGATCAGAAGTCCAGACCGTTACTAAAGGAGGAGATAGACCATGAATATGACGCTCTTGCGATCTGTCGGTATGGCGTTGTCGGTGGTGTTGGTGCCCTTGACGGTCAGTGCGGCGTCTCTACCGGATTCACGGGCGGACTATTCGGCCGATAGCACCATGGAGGCGGATGGGGGCATGACGATGAAGTCCCGTGTCTACCATACGTCTGGCAAGGAGCGCATGGAGATGGGCGGGGCAGGCGGCAGTGTCACCATCATCCGCAAGGACAAGAAGGTGATGTGGCAACTGATGGGGGATATGTATATGGAGATGCCCCTGGATCAGTCGAATGCGTCCGATCTCAGCGCTATGGATGTGGAACAGACTGCCGTCGGGGAAGAAACGATCAACGGGATCAAGACCACCAAATCCAAGGTCATTGCGACGAAGAAGGACGGGTCGAAGTTCGGCGGATTCTTTTGGACGACCAAGGAGGGTATCACGGTGAAGATGGATCTCCTGTCTAAGGAGGGTGACAAGAAAATGCGCATGGCGAGCGAGTTGACCAACCTGAAGATCGAGAAGCAGGATCCGGCGCTGTTCGAGATTCCTGCCGGCTATACCAAGAACGACATGGGAGCCATGATGGGGCAGGGCGGCATGCCGAACATGCGCGATATGATGAAGAGCGCGGAGCAGGAGCCGGCGAAAGACCAAGGGCGGAGCAGAGAGAAAGCCAAGAGCAAGAGCGCGGAAAGCGATGAAATCATCGATATGAACAAGATGCTGAAGGGCCTGTTGGGACGATAACGGAGGATCGCACGATGATGATGCTCAGACTGTTCTGCGGTGCGTTGCTGTTTCTCGCGCTGACGGCTCCCTCCGTCCGCGCGGACGATATCTGTTTGGGCGATGACGAAGAGAAGGCTGCCAAGGCTCAGGTTGCCGCCCTGAATAAAGTTGAAAAATCGGGCCCACCGGCTGAACTGTTTGTGGCGTATCAGGCTCTTGCGAGCAACGACTGTATCGACCGATACGATAAGAATGCGATGGGCAGAGCCAAGGTGAACCTTCCGAAACTCGGTCGGGATTTGGCCAAGGCGGCCGAAGCGAAGGGGATCTTGTATTCCAGTGAGCCGGTGCGGGCCGATGGGCGGACGTCGGCCTTCCGGTACTTTGAGGCCATGGGAGAATACAACGAGGCCAACCGGGTGATGCTGAAAGCCGCGCAGGTCAAACCGGACGATCTGGCGCTATTCAAGGCTGCATGGAATGTGGACAATGGCCGCTATGGTCCCCGTGATCCCAAGTCGGGCGAGCGACAACCCTATGTCTTGCCTCCAGTGTATCGTCAGGAGCTTGAGAAAATTGCTTCGGTCAACGCGGACCGGTTCATGAAGGCCGAGGAAAAGGATGCCCAGGGCCTGTCCGGTGGGGCAGCGGAGGTCGCGAAAGCGGCCATGGGCTCGCTTGTGAATTTGAGGAAGGCCGCGGACTGGATGAGGTTTTTGCCGAACGGCGACAAGCCGTCCAAGGTCAGGGCCGAGCAACGAGGGGATACCGTCATGGCGCGGCCTGACCCGATGTTCACCCAGATGAACGCCAAGATGTATTACGACTTTGCGGACTCTGTGAAGGCGAAGGAGAAGGCCGCACAGCTCGACAAGAAGATGGACGCGTCGGGGCGTGCAGCGGAGAAGTCAGGCGAAAAGCTGAAAAGCTCAATTACGCAACAGAGCGAAACGGATCAGAAGAAGTTCAAGGATAAGAAAGCCGATCTCGAGAAGGAGCTCGGTTTCTGACCACTTGCGGTCCCGTGCATTTCCGGTTCCCTGGTCTCGGCCGCTTGCAGGGCCGACTCCCGCCCACTTGACTCTGCTTCAATCGGGGGTGAAGCTATAAGCTATCCCGGAGGTGAATGATGGCACCGGGGTCGCCGTTTCAGTTGTTGTTCGCTCTTCCGCACCTCTCTCTCCCTGCTGAGTTCTTGCGCCCTCGCCGGTCCAACGACTGCGAGGGCGTTGCTGTTTCTTCCTCTCTCACCAAGGAGGTTGCATCATGAAGACCTCTCTCACCATATTTGCCGTGTTCATCGTCGTGCTGTTGGGGGTTTCTCTGGCCCTGGCCAATCCGACCATGCTGCCGAAGCATCCGGGCTATCCCATGGGCAAGGCGGTCGATCCCGTGAGCGGACAGGCGCTCGCGAACGATCCTGGGCAGACCAATGCGACGGGTGAAAAATCGTTGGCCCAAGCCGCGGCATTCGACGATGTCCATGTCCAGCAGAGTCTGTCGATTAATCAAAATGACCAACGGTTGTTGGAGAAGCCCGGCGCGGGTTTGTTGCCCAAAGTTCAGGGGCCGAATATCACGATCGACCCGCCGGTGAAGGAAGGCACGAAGGTCAATGCTTCGCCGCAGTGAGGGAGCGTGACGAAGCGATGAATAGTCTGGCCGGATCCTGGCTGCTCAGCCATCCAGGGTCCGGCCGCCATCGTATGTCGGGCCAGGTACCATCGATAATAATACAGTGGCGTGCGCTATTCGATGTTCACACCATAAGATCATTCTTTCGCAGCCTTCCGCAGGATGACACCAGTCCAGGCTTGTTCTTCTCCAGCAGCCGGAGTAGGATCGCTCCAGTTCTGGCTCAATGGTCTTTATTCAAAGGGGGATCGCACCATGGCAGATCGGTCAGTGAGCGTATTTGGGTTTATCGCCCTCTTGGGGGTGATGATTGGCGGTTGTGCGAGTGAGGGGACGACGGGATCGCCAAGTGCCGGGTCTGCCTATGTCCCGCCTCAGGGCATCAACCGCATATCTTCGGGATCTGTGGAAGATACGTTAGAGGCTTGTAAGGCTCGTATCCCCAAGGACGCCAGCGCAGGTCAGAAGATGTTGGCGGAAGAAAGCTGCAACCGTGATCAGGCCACTCGACGATAAGTCAGTTCAGTCTTTGTGTCTGGGAGACGGCTGGACGGTCGTCTCCCAGGGCGCGACCTCGCTGGAAGCTCAAAAGATTTGATACATGTTCCGGTGTTCCTCTTTTCCCCCTTGTCTCCGTCATGCCATTGATTTCTTATCCCGATCCTCTTGCTCCTATTCTTTATCGCTGGCGGGATGGCCCTGCAAAAATGAAAGACGGGAACGTGATGGTGCATGAGATGCTGCTGCCGATAAGGACGTTTTTCCTAGGTTGTCGCGCCAACCGTTCTAGTTTTGCGAGACACCATCTCGCGATGACGGTCTTGTTCCTCATGCTGGGGGCCTGTACGGGAGTGAATGTGAACGGTGATCTGCCGACGGTCGCGTCAGTGGACCTCTCTCGCTATGCGGGCACATGGTATGAAATTGCGCGGCTTCCGATGTGGTTTCAGCGGCATTGCGTCGCTTCTCAGGCGATCTATTCCATTCGTCCGGATGGGGCAGTCGGTGTGCATAATGAATGTGTGACGGATACCGGCGGGATCGAGCAGGCAGAGGGGGTCGCGACGGTGGTTGATGGCAAGACGAATGCGCGACTCACGGTGGTATTCGACAACTGGTTCGCACGGCTGTTTGGTTCATCCCGTGACGGGAACTATTGGATTCTGGATCTTGATGCGGAGTATAGGACTGCGATAGTGGGGACTCCAGATCGTCAGTTTCTCTGGATTCTGTCCCGGACCCCTCAGCTGGATGAGCCGACCTATCGTGGCCTGGTAGAGCGGGCGCGGCAGTTGGGGTATCCGGTGTCGGATCTCATCACAGCTCGTCGTCCCGCTTCTTCGTGACGGCTTGAAATCATCAATCTGGCAGGCATCAGGCGCCTGGTCATCATGGAGAATCGCGTATGTCTTTGACTACCTATAATAACGTGTCGGTTCCTTCGTTCATGTATGGCACCGCGTGGAAAAAAGAGGCCACGACGCAATTGGTGCAGGTCGCCGTGGCGGCTGGCTTCACGGCCATCGACACAGCCAATCAACTGATTCATTATCAGGAGGCTTTGGTGGGAGAGGCCTTGCTGGTCCTCGCGCAGCAAGGGGTTCCTCGAGACCGTCTCTTTCTCCAGACCAAGTTTACCTCGACGAATGGTCAGGATCATCGGACTCCCTACGATGCCTCGGCCGATCTCACGACTCAAGTGATTCAGTCTTTCGACAGCTCGTTGGCCCATCTACACACCGACTATCTCGACTCCTATGTCTTGCATGGGCCCTATCAGCGGCAGGGCTTGGGCGCGGCGGACCGTGAGGTTTGGGCTGCCATCGAAGGGCTCTATCGGTCGGGGAAAACGAAAATGATCGGCATCAGCAATGTCACGGCGGAGCAACTCACTCAGCTCTGTGCCGAGGCGGCCGTGAAACCGATGATGGTGCAGAACCGCTGTTATGCCGCACTCGGATGGGATAAAGCGGTACGGGAGATTTGCCGGGCCCACGGCATCATCTATCAAGGATTTTCGTTGTTGACCGCGAATCAGGGCATCTTTGCCGAACCAGCCATTCGGGCGATCGCCCAACGGTTAGGGGCAGGGCTGGCCCAGGTTGTCTTTCGGTTTGCGATGCAGGTCGGGATGCTTCCCTTGACCGGCACCACGAATCCGCAACATATGAAAGAAGACCTGCAAGCTGAACAGTTCACCTTGACGGACGAAGACATGCAGGTGATCGAAACGATCGGGATATAAGTTTGAGGTTTATGCAGGAAGCTCAGTAAGGCGCAGGGTGTAGAGGTACTGGTAAAGCCCTTTATGGTCGATGAGTTCGGCATGGGTACCGGTTTCAACGAGGTGGCCCTTATTGAGCACGAGGATGCGGTCGGCCCGCTGGATGGTCGTCAAGCGATGGGCGATCACAAAGGTCGTTCGGCCTTTCATGAGTTGCTCAAGCGCTTCCTGGACGAGCCTCTCCGATTCACTGTCGAGGGCGGAGGTCGCCTCATCTAACAACAAGATCCGTGGATTTTTCACAATGGCCCTGGCGATGGCGATGCGTTGCCGCTGCCCGCCTGAGACGTTGATGCCTTTTTCTCCCACGACGGTCTGGTACTGATCCGGGAAATTCATGATGAAGTCGTGGGCATGGGCCGCACGACTCGCCGCGACGACTTCTTCTTCAGTCGCCTCCCTGTTTCCGTAACGAATATTATCGAGAATCGTTCCGCCGAATAGGATCGTTTCTTGCGGAACCAGCGCGATCTGCCGATACCAGCTATCCATGGTGACTTGGCGAAGATCCTGCCCGTCGATCGTGATGCGCCCTTCCGTGGGATCGTAGAAGCGGTGGAGCAAGTTCATCACGGTCGTTTTTCCGGCGCCGGTGGGACCGACGATGGCGACGAGTTCGCCCGGCTTGGCTTCGAATGAGACATCCGTTAAGACCGGTTGCCGTGGGTCGTAGGCAAAGCCGATGTGCTCCGCCCGGATATGTCCCGAGACGGTGGACAGCGACGTGGCCGTGGGGGAGTCGCTCACTTCGGAATGGGTGTCCAGAATTTCGAATACCCGTTGTGTGGCGCCCTGCGCTTCCCGGATCTGTGCGAACACGCGGGCGGCGGAACTGAACGGACCGATCAGGATGCCGGCAAAGAGGACGAAGGCGAAGAGATCGCCGGGCGACACGGTTCCGTCGATGACTTGGAGCCCCCCGTACCACAAGACCGCAGCGGCGGCGGAGAAGGTGAGGAGGCTGATGACGGGCACAAATACCGCCATGATGTTCGCCCGTTGCATCGTCAACGACAAGGTCTGCTCGACTTGTGTGGCAAATCTGGCTTCTTCTCGTTCTGTTTGCACGAAAGACTTCACGATGCGAATGCCGGAGATCACTTCTTCGATTAAGGTACTCAAGGCCGCGGTCTGGTCTTGAATCGAGGTCGAGAGAGATTTCAGTCTGCGCCCGAAAAATTTCGCCACGAGGACGAGTAATGGAAGCAGAACCAGGATCAAGAGGCACAGCCGCCAGTTCATTATCAGTAAGAATGTGATCCCTCCGATGAAGGTCACGAGCTGTTTTGCGCTGTCGATCGGCGTTTCCGTAACGACGGATTGGATGACCGTGACGTCGTTCATGAGTCGTGAAAGGAGTTCTCCGGTACGCCGACGGGAAAAGAAGCTGACGGAGAGGGTATGCAGATGTTTAAAGAGGTGTTGGCGGAAGTTGGCGACGATGCGTTGGGAAATCCAGGCGGTCAAATAACTGTGGCCCATCGAGCAGAGGCCTTGCAGGAGGACGAGCCCGAGAAAGAGGGAGATCAGCTCCGTCATTCTGGACTGGTCGTGCTGGACGGTAATGACGTCCCATAACGTGCCGGCTAACCGTAGCAGGGCCAGATTGATCGCGGCGACCACCATGACCAGCAGGCCTGCGAGCGCCATACGGGACAGATAGGGCTTCAGGAACGGGAGAAATCGTGAGAAGGTGGACATGTTGAGGGACGATTGTAGAGGGGCAGCTGCGAATCACTCATGAAAGAACGGCAGAGGTGGCGTCTCAAGTTCCTGGTAGAACCGATCGCTACAGCTGAGCGATCGACTCAATCAGGTTTTTATTGACGGCCACGAACTCCGAGCGATCCTTATCATCGATCACCACGTCGGTGAGGCTGATAAAGAGGCGTTGTTCTTCGTTGATCGCATCGGACACACGATGTCTCATGGGAGGAATGAGGAAGTCGCCAACGTAGACACAGTTCACAGTCCGGACGCGGATGCGAACCTTCTTGCCTTCGGGCACCGACCCCTCCTCCCCGTTCTCGGGTGAGCCTAGCTCTTACGACGTTCGAATTTTTGACGCCGGCGAAGCTTCTTGTACTTGTGCTTGCGCATTTTCTTACGGCGTTTTTTCAAAACACTGGACATGCGTTCTCTCCTGCGAAGGGGGGAGTGTAGAAGTTTCCGTCTCAAATTGCAAGGCCATGAGCGGATTTAATTGATCATGATCGCGGCGGAGGCAGTGTGGGGGCCGCTTGACCTGCCTGATACCCATTCCTATACTGCAGGCATGATGTACCCACACAAATTTTCATTGCTCCCCGTATTGCTCTTAATCGGTTCGATCGTCTTGGTTGGTATAGGCTGCAGCGGCAAGACCATTCAATATCCGGAGGATCACGAACGGTATCTCCTGATCGATCGGGCGGTGGAATCGCTTCGCCAAGCCTATGTGAAGAAAGATGCGTCTGAACTGGCTGCAGTCATGATGCCGCTTGAACAGCTCGAGCGGTTGCAGGAAGAGGCTCGAGGTGATTTCGAGACGTATAGTGCCATGACGTTGGATTTCTCGCTCGAACGCATCATGATTGAAGGGGACGACATCGATGTCTTCGTGCATTGGCAGGGTCTGTGGAAGAAAGATACGGACGATCCGGGCCTCCGGCAGCGAGGCCATACGCGATTGCAGTGGGTCGGGACGAAGTCGGTTCTGCTACGCGGGGTTCAAGGCGATTCTCCCTTCGGGATGAAAGCTCGACAGGCTACGACCGATTCCACTCATACTCCCAAGAAGAAATAATCTATGACATCTCGTCGATCGCGTGCGCCAGTGGAGGCCGATTTCCTGGTTATCGGGAGCGGTGTGGCCGGTCTCCGCGCGGCATTGGAGCTCAGCCGTTCCGGCCGTGTCATGGTGCTGACAAAAGGCCATCCGCTTCAGAGCAGTTCGATTCATGCACAGGGCGGGGTGGCTGTGGCGATGAGCGAAGAGGACGATGTGGCGATCCATTTGACCGACACGCTCAAAGCAGGGCATGGGCTCTGCCGAAAAGAAGCGGTGCGGGTTCTCGTCGAAGAAGGGCCTGCGCGGATTCAAGAGTTGATCGGGTGGGGGGCTAAGTTCGACAAAGTGGGCGGGAAGTTCGCCTTCGCTCGAGAAGCAGCTCACAGCCGAAGCCGCATTCTGCGTGCGCGGGGAGATGCGACAGGGAATGAGATGGTGCGCGTGTTGATTGCCGAGGTGAATAGGCAGAAGCATATACAGCGGTTGGACCATCACTTTACCGTGGATCTCGTGGTCGACGCCGGACGTTGTTGCGGGGCAGTGGTGTTGGATGAAGGGTCTGGCCGTCAGTTTGTGCTGCCGGCACGTGCGATTGTGTTAACCACCGGCGGGGCCGGGCAGATCTATGCGCGAACGACTAATCCTGCCAATGCCACCGGTGATGGCATGGCCATGGCTTTACGTGCTGGCGCGGTGCTGCAGGATATGGAATTCGTACAATTCCATCCCACTGCATTGTATTTGCCGTCGAGCCCGCCATTTTTGCTGTCGGAAGCGATGCGCGGCGAGGGCGCGCAGCTGCGTAATAATAAGGGGGCGCTGTTCATGCAGCGTTATCACCCGATGGGGGCGTTAGCGCCGAGAGATATCGTATCGCGGGCGATCTTGGCGGAGATGGCCGCGACGAAAGCGCGCCATGTCTATCTTGATGTCACCCACTTGGGTGCAGAGTTCGTGAAGCGGCGTTTCCCGACGATCTATGCGACCTGTCTGCGCTACGATATCGATATTACGGAGGAATGGATCCCGGTATCTCCCAGCGCCCACTATATGATGGGCGGGGTCTGGACCGATCTGAACGGTGCGACAACGGTTCCGGGGCTCTTCGCCGCCGGGGAGGTGGCTTGTAGCGGTGTGCATGGAGCGAATCGTCTTGCGAGTAATTCCTTGCTCGAAGGATTGGTGTTTGGAGCGCGCGCGGCCACGGCAGCCGTGGCCTTTGCAGGCAGACATGATATTCCAAAACTCTCGTTTCAGGAGGCCGCGATTCGAGCGGGCCAATTTGGCACATTGGATGATGCGGAAAAGCTGCGAAGTTCATTGCGGCGAACGATGTGGGGACAGGTCGGTGTGATTCGCTCTGGCGAGTCGCTCATCCGGGCCTGTGCGCAACTGTCACGATGGGCTCAACTTGTGGCTCAGCCGTTTGCCAGCCGAGCCGCATTGGAAGTCAAGAACATGGTGCAGGTGGCGCAATGCGTCGCAGAAGCGGCGCTGTGGCGCGAGAACAGCGTCGGGGCTCATTACCGGTCAGATTGTCCGGAGGCCAAGCGGGCTGGTTGGCAGCAACACAGTCGCCTCTCGAGCGGGGAAGTAGTCAGCGGGAAGACTCTTCAGAAGAAGTCGCGGGGGCTGCTATTGTCTCTGCGGGGGCGTATCGGCTGACCGGACGTTCCATGATCACACCATCACGCACCAGAAATGTGCGGTAGTACCCGAGCACCTTCCTGACGTATCGCCGGGTTTCATCATACGGGGGAAGTGCCTGGTAGTGTTCGACGGCATGTTCTCCTGCATTGTAGGCCGCCAGGGCCAGCGGTAGATTCCCATGAAATCGGTCGAGCAACTGGCGTAAGTACTTCGTCCCTCCGCCCACATTATCATCAGGGTCATACATATCTCGCACATCCAGGCGCAGGGCGGTCTGTGGCATTAGTTGCATGAGGCCGATGGCCCCGGCACGAGACACGGCCCGTGGATCAAAATTCGACTCGGCTTTGATGACGGCTCGGATCAACGCGGGATGGAGTTGATGTTGTGAGGAGTAGCGACGGATGACTGGTTCGAGCTCTCGTTCGGACAAGATGTCGTGGAAGCGGTTGGATTTGGATTCGATCTCAATTTTCCGGTAGCGAGCATCGGAGGGGACATTGGTGAGCGAGATCGAGCCGTCGCGTCCGACATACTGATAAATTTCTGCCGTTGTAGCCGGTACGGAGCAGGTCAGCGAGCCGATTCCCGCGATGGCCGTCGTGGTGAGGCCAATAGCCGCGTGGCGTCCGAGAGATGTTATGAGTCGAGAAAATGTGTTGTGCATGGTTGCAACGATATCAGTCTGCTACTGGCTGTCAAGAAAGTGCAGATCTTGTGCCTGGAGGCGAAGCGTAAATAATGTAGGAAAACAACGGGGTCTGTGCGAGGGGCGAATGGCTATGGTTCTAAAAAACGTGCTCGGGTGGCAATAAACTGTCTGTGGAGTTGTTGGGTGAGAGGTCCTGGGGTTCCATTCCCAATCGGATGCCGGTCCACCGTCGTGACTGGCATCACCTCCATGGTTGTGTTGGTGAGAAAACACTCGTCTGCCTGGGTGAGCGTTTCGATTCCAAAATGTCCCTCGTCAATGGGGATCTGGGCTTCACGTGCGAGGCCGAGCAACATGTCGCGCGTAATGCCGTCCAGTAGGCCACAGTCGAGTGCCGGGGTGCAGAGCTGACCTGCCCGGACGAAAAAGAGATTGCTGACGGTGCACTCCGTCAAGTTTGACTCCCAATTGAGCAAAATACTGTCGAAGGCGCCGGCCGCGATGGCTTCCCGTTTGGCCAAAATATTGTTCAGAAAATTTGTGGCTTTAATCTGGGGCGAAAGCGCGCTGGGCAAGTTTCGCCTCGTTTGGGCGACGATCAGGCTCACGCCGGTTCGGTATTGTTCTGCATGGGGAGGGTGAAGCGGTTTTGTCATGATGACCACGGTGGGAGTTGAGCAGAGGGCTGGATCGAGACCGATGTCACCGGGCCCTCGTGAAATGGTGATGCGAAGGTATGCATCGGTGCGTTCATGCCCGACGTCATTCCGCGTCATGGCCTCGTGGAGGAGCGCTGGCCACTTGTGTTCAGGTATCGGAATCCTCAGGCCGATCGCGTCTGCTGAGCGGCGAAGCCGGGCCAGGTGTTGGTCCCGCATGAAGATCCGGCTCCCGTAGGAGCGAATCGTCTCATAGACGCCATCGCCGTAGAGGAAGCCATGGTCGAAGACGGAGACGACGGCCTCCTGTTCTGTCACGAACCGATCGTTCAGGTAAATCCACATGCTTAGGTCCGTTGCAATGCTGTGAAAAAGGCCTGAGCCTTCTGAATTGTTTCCTCGTATTCTTTGGCCGGATCGGAATCGGCGACAATCCCGGCGCCGACCTGCAAGTATCCCTTTCCTGCACACCATACCAAAGTTCGAATCACGATGTTCAGATCGAGATCGCCGTTCCAGCCGATGTAGCCGAAGGAGCCGGTGTAGGGGCCGCGGCGTACCGGTTCCAGCTCCTCGATAATCTCCATGCAGCGGATCTTCGGCACGCCTGTGATCGTACCCCCAGGGAACAGCGCTTGAATGAGATCGAAGGGTGTGGCGTCAGCCCGCAAGGTGCCGCTGACGTTGGACACGATGTGGCTGACATGGGAGTACTGCTCAATCGCCATGAATTCATCGACCTGTACACTGCCGAATTGGCAGACGCGTCCTAAATCGTTTCGCTCAAGATCGACGAGCATGAGATGTTCCGCCCGTTCCTTCTCATTCGCGAGTAATTCGTGAATGAGGCGTTGATCGTCACGATCGTCGTGCCCACGCGGTCTGGTTCCGGCAATCGGACGCGTGTCTGCCTGCCGGTTGTGGAGACGGACCAGCCGTTCGGGCGAGGAGCTGATCAGCGTGACGTCGTCGAAGTGTAGGAGCCCTGAGAACGGCGAGGGGTTCACAGCTTGCAGCCGTCGATAGAGTTCCTGCTCGTAGGCCTGTCGATCGGTGCCATCGTTGTAGGTGCTGAGAGGTTGCAGGGTAAATCGATGCGACAGGTTGGCCTGGTAAATATCTCCCGATGAAATATATTCTTGGCAGCGTCGAACTCGATCGAGGTAGTCGTCCCTGGTTTGGTCCGGATGAAAGGCCATCTGATTGAGTGCAGGGAGATTCGCGAAAGGAGCGGGCTGTCCACTCAATCTGACTTCCCATTCGGTCAGCCGGTCTATGCCCTCGCGATACAGCGTCTCTCGGGATTCTCCTAAAAACCGTTCCATGGGCGGACAGAAGATAATGTGCAGACGGGCAGTCTGGTGATCGACTGCGGTGACGAGGTCGTACAGACCGAACTGTAGGTAGGGGATGGGCAGATCGTCGTTGGCCATGGAGGGAAGCGTTTCAAAGTCGCGCACCAGGTCGTAGCTAAAATAGCCGACGGCTCCGCCCCAAAATGAGGGCAACCCTGGAGGAGGTGCGATCTGGGGGCCATCGAACAGTCGGCGAAGGCTGCCAAATGGGTCGTTCGATACACATTCGTGTCCCTCGCCGGTTCGAAGGTGGGCCTGCCCTTGTCGGCCGGTCAGCACCGAGAAGGGATTGCTTCCCAGGAAGGAATAATGATTTCCGCTGACTGTTCCTTTTCCGCTATCGAGCAGAAATGAGGGCTGTGAGGGCGATGCAATCAACCTGTACAGATCGAAGGCTGTCCTCCCGTGGTTCTCCAGCGTGAGGATGAGGGGCTGCGGAGGACCGATCAGGAACGATGGTTGGGAGAAACGAGTCATGGGTGACGATATATCGCTTTACAAATCGCGCGACACCCACTATACCCGACTGACCCTGCTGTGTCACAGCGCAGGGTCGGCTTGACAAATTTAGGATGATTCTGCTTGAATTGCGCGCCCGCCATCGGCAGAGTCCTTGCGTTATGAATCGCATAACGAACTCTCCTCCGTGGGTACGACATGCCCCCTTCACAAGATCCATTGTACGCGGGGCTTGGCCAAGCGGTCCGGATCGGAACCGATCTGCTCGCGTCGCTGATTGTCGGGGGAGGGTTGGGTTGGGTGGCTGATACCTACCTCTTCGGTTCCACCCCATGGGGAATGGTCGTGGGGCTCGTGCTGGGCGTCGTGGCCGGGATCAGGAATGCGTACCGGTCGGCGCAGCAGTGGCCGAAGACATAACGACGTTGTAATAGGAAAGTACGAAAGCGCTATGGAAGAAAGTCCGCTTCATCCGTTCGAGCTGCACAACTGGATACCGATCTCGCTAGGCGGATTGGATATTTCCATCAATAAAGCCGTGGTCATCATGTGGGTGGTTGTCTCCCTGGTGGCGGTGCTCATGGTCATGGCGGGATCCGCTCGCAAGCTGGTACCCGGCAAGTTACAGAGCATGGCGGAGATGATGGTGGATTTTATCCGCGGCATCATCATGGATACGATGGGTAAAGAGGGCATGCGATTCTTTCCCCTCATCGCCACCCTCTTCCTCTTCATTCTCTTCTGTAATCTCATCGGATTGATCCCCGGCAGCTACACGGTGACGAGTCAGATTGTCGTGACTGCCGTATTTGCCTGCCTGGTCTATGGGCTCAGTCTCGTCATGGGATTTTTGTTGCACGGGGTGAAGTTTCTGGGCATTCTCGTTCCGCCCGGCACGCCGGCCTGGTTGCTGCCGTTGATGATTCCGATTGAGTTGATCAGTCAATTAGCGCGGCCCATTTCGTTGGCCGTTCGGTTGTTTGCAAATATGACGGCTGGCCACGTGATTCTCGGGGTTCTGTTCGGCTTGGCCATCAGTGGCGGGTTATTGATCGGATGGTTGCCCTTTGCGTTTACGATCGCGATGAACGGGTTGGAAGTCGGTATCGCGTTCATTCAAGCCTATATTTTTACCGTGTTGACTTGCGTCTATTTGGGAGACGCATTCCACTTACACGGCCACGATGAGCACGCGCACTAGCGCGTGTTAGTTCAGACAAGGGAGGAGTAGGACACAATGGATTCAGCAGCAGCAGCATTGTTGGGCATGGGGTTGGCGGCGGCAGGGTTTGCCGGAGCCGGCGTGGGTATCGGCTACATCTTCGGGAAGATGATCGAAGCGGTGGCGCGCCAGCCGGAAGCGGAAGCCCGCGTCGGAAAGTATATGTGGATCGGGTTCGCGCTGGTGGAAGCCATCGCGCTGTACGGCCTGGTCATCGCGTTCATCATCATGGGCCTTCGCAAATAGGAGCAGGCTAAAGGCTTGAGGCAATGGGCCGGGGAAAGGACGTGAGTTCCTCTTGCCATTTGCCACGCGCCTTGTGCTTGGGTTGAACTATGCCGCAGTTTGAATCTCACTTTTTTTCTTCCCTGATTTTCTGGGAAGTCCTGTCGTTTGGGATTCTCTTTTTCGTGCTCTACAAGTTTGCCTTCCCCGGCATCTTGGGCGTGCTGGAAGAGCGGGAAAAGAAAATTAAGGACAGTCTCGATCAAGCCGAGCGTCACCGGTCAGAGGCCGAACGGAAGCTCAAGGAGTATGAGGCCAAGCTCAATACCGCGGCGAAAGAAGCAGAAGCTATTCTCGCTGCCGCGAAAGAACGGGCACAGCGGCTTATGGAAGAAAATGAGCAGCGGTTGACGACCGAAGCCGAGCGGATCAAGGGTGATGCGACGCGCGAGATCGATCATGAGCGCCGTAAGGCGATTCAGGATATTCGGGCTCAAACGACGGACTTGGCCTTGATGGTGGCAGAGAAGGTGGTGCAGCGCAGTTTGACGGATGCCGACCATCGGAAATTCGCAGACGAGGCGCTTGAGGCCCTGTCGAAATCCTACCAGCGGTAATTTTTGGATCAGGCGGGGTCAGCCTAGGCTGGTCCCGCCCGGTCTGTATCCATCCAAATCTACACAGACGAAGCGGAATCCAGCCTGGCGGAGCCTGTCGCTGATTCGTGCTCGCAGGTCCGATTGATTCAGCCTGGAGAACTCCTCCTGGCCGACTTCGATTCGCGCTACCTCGCCATGTTCTCGTACGCGCACATGGCGAAACCCCTCAGCCTGTAAGACCTCTTCAGCCTGTTCTACTCGGCGGAGTTTGTCGATCGTGATCGGGATGCCGCGCGGGATTCTAGAAGAGAGGCAGGCTGCAGCCGGCTTATCCCAATTCGAGAGTCCCAGGATCCTGGCGAGCGCCCGTATATCCGCCTTTGAGAAGGAAGCCTCGACCAGCGGGCTGCGCACCCCCCACTCGCGTGCGGCGGTGATGCCTGGCCGATCGTCTCCGAGATCGTCGAGATTCGTTCCATCCACAATCCACTTGCTCTGACGTGGTTCACGCAGTCCGTCCATCAATTGATAGAGGTCTGTTTTACAATGGAAGCAGCGGGCGGCATCGTTCTGTACGAAGGCTGGAATCTCGAGTTGATCGGTATGGACGAGCTCATGCCGAGCACCAATCTCTGAGGCCATCTGCCTCGCACCGTTGAGTTCGATCTCGGGAAATGTCGGTGAGACGGCGGTGATGCCCAGTGCGCGTGCGCCGAGCTGCTCATGGGCGATTTTCAGGACGATGGTGCTGTCGATCCCGCCGGAGTAAGCGACCAGGACGGACTGCATGTCCGAGATCACCTGGCGGAGTCTGTCGAGTTTGCCCTGGAGGGATTCGGTCGCCATGGATGCCTGACCTTTGGAGTCGATGCAGGGTCGACTAGTTTTTGACTTTGGCTTTGGCGAGGTTCCCCACCACGACTAAGGCGTAGCGCTTGGGGTCCAAATATTGTTTGGCGACGCGCTGCACGTCTTCCTTCGTGACCCGTTCTATCCACTTCGGGTAGTCCGAAAAATATTCGAATCCCAGGCCGTAGAACTCCACTTGGGCGAGCACCTGCGCAAGTTTTGCCGTGGAATCGAGCCGGAGTGGGAAGCTGCCGACCAAGAACGATTTGGCTTCAGCCAATTCCTGGTCTGATACCGGCGCGTCACGAATCGATTTGATTTCAGACAAGACCCCGGTAATGGCTTGGTTGGTCGTCTCTGTTTTAGTTTGAAGGTTGACCCAAAACGAGCCGGGCATCAGTCGGGCATCGAAGTGGCTCATGATCCCATAGGCCAGCCCCTGCTTGTCGCGAATCGAATCCATCAGGCGGGAGGAAAATCCACCGGCTCCCAGGATGTAATTCATGACCGTCACAGAATAGAAGTCCGGGTGCGCGCGCGAAAGCCCTCCATGCCCAAGTACGATGGTGGATTGGGAGAGGTCCTTCTCGATGAGTTGAACCGTTCTGCGTTCGACGGGGGATGCCTTCTTCGTATTCCGTGCCGTTACGGCCACTTTTTTCCAGGCACCCAAGTGGGTCTGGACCAATGCCGTGGCTTGTTCAAGGGTGATGTCGCCCACGACGGTTACGATAACTTGGGAAGGAGAATATTCCCGTCCATAAAAGCTCTGTACGTCGGCGAGAGTGATCTTGCTGAGCGTCTCTTCCGTGCCGGTGACGGGCCAGCGATAGGGGTGTCCGTGGAAGACCAGCTGGTTGAAGGCTTTCATGGCGATATGGCCCGGGTCGTCGTTGTCGCTGGCCATCTCGCCCAGGAGCTGGGTGCGAATCCGTTCGAACTCCTGTTTATGGAACGCGGGATGTTGCAGCATGTCGGCGAGCAGGGTAAAGCCGAGGTCGACGTCTTTCTTGAGGACGCGGGCGGAGGCGGTAGTGAAGTCCTCAGCGGCCTTGGCTTCCAGCGCTCCTCCGACAAAGTCGATTTGTTCTGCCTGCTGTTTTGACGTCCGGGTCGTCGTTCCTTCGTCCAGGAGGCTGGCGACGAGGTTTGCGAGTCCTGCTTTGTCAGGAGGGTCCTGCGCAGAGCCGGCTTTGATCAATGCATGGATCTCAACGATGGGGAGAAAATGCTGTTCCAGAACCAGCACGGTGATCCCGTTCGAGGTCACAAACTTCGTCGGGGCGATCTCGGCGGCGACGGAGACGCCCGATGCCCAGAGCATGGCGCAGCATCCCATCCCAAGAACCAGGGTTGTCTGGCGCCACAGCGCAGTCGCCCATTGTCTGATCATCGACATCATTTAGGGTCGTCCCTGTTGTGCGGCGGTGGCTGGTGCCTCTGGTTGTTTGGGCGGCACCGGAATCAACGTGCCGACGGTCCGATTATCTTCCGTCAAGTATTGGCGGGCGACACGTTGGATGTCTTTCGCCGTCACGGCCCGGATCCGTTCCACAAATTGGTCGATCTTTCGCCAGCCGGCGCCGACGGACTCCGCTTGCCCCAGCAGCATGGCATGCCGGAAGTTAGAGTCCTGTTCGAAGACATGGGTGGCTTCAACCTGGTTCTTGGCCCGTTGGAGCTCCAGTTCTGTCGGTGGATCGGTCTGGAGGCGTTTGATCTCCCGATGAAGGGCTTCTTCGACGATCTCAGGTTTCTGGCCAGGGCTCACGAGGGCGTAAAAATAGAAAAGGCCTGGATCGGTCTGGAGCAGGCTGTATTCCGCCCCGACGGCCAACGACGACTTCTGTTCGTACACGAGGCTCTGGTAGAGGCGTGAACTTTTTCCATGCGAGAGAATCGAGTCTAGAATGTCGAGGGCATAGGAGTCTTCGCTCGTAAAATTCGGCACGCGATAACCCATCATGACGAAGGGGACTTGGGCATCTCGCTTGAGCAGAAAACGGCGTTCACCTTTTTGCTCCGATTCCATCGTGGCGATGGGTTTGGGTTCCGGCCCTCGTGGAATCGGCTCGAACAGTTGCTTGATGATAGGGAACAGGTTGTCGGCCTTGATGTCGCCCACCACGACGAGGGTCGCATTGTTGGGCGAGTAGTAGGTATCGTAATGCCGCTGCAGGTCGTCCAGGGTCATCGCATCCAGATCGCCGAACCAGCCGATGACCGGCCAATGGTAGGGATGGCTGAGATAGGCCTGGGCAAAGAGCGCTTCGACGAGTGCACCTTGGGGATCGTCCTCCGAGCGAAGACGCCGTTCTTCCTTCACCACCTCCCGCTCCGTCTTCAACTCGCTCATCTCGAGTACGAGCCCCTGCATGCGATCAGCCTCAAGCTCCAGGGCCAGTTCGACGCGGTCGGCTGCGAGATTCTCGAAATAGGCGGTGAAGTCCTGGCTCGTGAAGGCGTTATCCATGCCGCCGTTCTTGCGAATGAGACGGGAGAAGGTGCCTTTCGGGTATTTGGCGGTACCCTTGAACATCATATGTTCCAGCATGTGGGAGAGGCCCGCACGGCCCATGACTTCGTTGCGTGAGCCCACTTTGTACCAGACTTGGACGGTCGCAACCGGAGCTTTGGGCACTTCGACTAAGAGGACTTTCATCCCATTGGAGAGGATGAACTCTCGAGGCTCCGTGGCGATGGCGGGCGATGTGAAGGCGAAGAGGAGACTGCTCGCGGCGATCAGCCAGAATAGTTGCATCATGTGTCGGGAATAGGGCCAGGTCATAGTTGGATGGAATGCACAGCACATGCTAGCAACGGGGTTCAATTTGTGTCAAGGCGCGTCCTGCATACTCGGGTGAAAGATTGCCCAATTGACCGCAGGCGCCCAGCACATCACGACCGCGACTCTTGCGGATGAAGGCGTCAATGCCGCCATGTGTGAGTACCGCCTGAAATGCGAATACGTTCCGGTCGGTCGGCCGGCGGAAGGGATTGCCCGGAAACTCATTAAAGGGAATCAGGTTCACCTTGCAGCGGAGACCCTTGAGCAGTTTCACCAGGCGATGGGCGTCCTCGTCGCGGTCGTTCACGCCGGCGAGCAACACATATTCAAACGTTAGTCGTCTGGTTGGGGCGAGCGGATAGCGCCGGCAGGCGGCCATGAGGGTCTTGAGCGAGGCGATTTGGCTGGCCGCCGGCATCAATTGCTGGCGTTGCTCTTCCGTCGTGCCGTTCAATGAGATGGCGAGATTCACCCCGAGCGCGGCCACATCCTTCAACCGTGCGGCGAGTCCTGCCGTCGACACGGTAATGCGGCGCGGCGACCAGCCAAGCCCCCATGACTTGTTCGTGAGGCAATGGATGGCGGTGGAGAGCGCGTCGATATTGGCAAGGGGCTCCCCCATGCCCATGAAGACGAGATTGGTCAGGCGTTCGGTGCCGGTCAAATGGTCCTGAGACGTCAGCACCTGATCGACGATCTCATGTGCCTTGAGGTTTCGCTTCAGTCCCATGGTGCCGGTTAGGCAGAAACCACAATCTAGCATGCAGCCCACTTGGGTCGAGACGCAGAGCGTGAGTCGATCCTCGTCGGGAATGAGCACCGTTTCGATGCGGAGTGCATCGTCCAATGTGAGTAGAAGCTTGCGCGTATGGTCGGTCGATTCAAGCACGGTGCAGTCTTGCGTGCGCGAAATTGTAGCGACCTCGGCCAGTTGTTCTCGATCGTTCTGGGAGAGATCGGTCATCTGCGTGATGCTGCGGGCGCGTCGTTGATAGAGCCAGCGGAGAATCTGACCAGTTCGGTATCGGGGCCATCCGAATGGCTGCAGGAGCCGACTGAGACCTTCTTCTGTCAGCGACAAGAGATTGGTCGGAGCGGGACTCGATGGGAGGGCGTGATTCTCATGCTGCATAATGGCACCCTACCATAGCCTTAAAAAGTGGAACAAGGTAGAGGGTTCAGATGGCTCTGCTGGCAACGGGGATAAGGACGCTGTTATATATGATAGGAGTCGAGGGGGGCCACGCGTGCGCACCGGTACATATCAATTGACTATACGAAATCTATTCCTTGTCGCGAGCCTTGGCCTCTGGGGGGTTGCGCTGCCCTCGGGCCAGGCATTTGCCGGTCCGGTCTCTCAGTCGGCAGTGAGTGACGGTGCAGTCTGTGAGGGTGCAGAAGAATGCTTCCACGCAGCCGCGCTGCCGAAGGAACGGCTCGGTAAGGTCCTGAACAAAGAACAAGTGGTGTTGCTGAAGCTTGAGCGGCTCCAGCAGCTGATGGAGCGGTTCCCTGCCACGATCTGGGCGAAGCGCGCAGGATTGTTATCCGGTGTGCTGCTTCTTGAGCGAAATCCTGCCGTAGCCATGCAGTTTCTCCGCGCGGCACAGCGAGACGTCCCGATGTTGGACGACTATATCCGGCTATGGATCGGAGAGGCGTTGCTGAATCTTGGAGACGCCAAACCCGCAGCAGCGATGTTTGAAACCCTTTCCCTGACTGCATCGGACTCGCCGTTGTTGGTGAAGGCCGCCTATCGGGCCGGAGAAGCGTGGTATCAGGCCTCGAGTTGTCACGAAGCGACGGCCTGGATTTCTAAAGCAGTGGCGATGAGCGTGAAGGAATTGGAGACTCCCCAGGCGTTGCTCCGGCAAGGCGCTTGTCAGTTGCGAGAGAATAATATCGCCGAGGGTCGTGAAACCCTTACGCAGTTGTGGACCCGGTTTGCAGCCAGTGGAGAAGCGAAAGAGGCGGAGGCGCTGTTGGCGTCGAATCTAGGTGGCGAGCCTTGGGTCGTTCAGTCGAACGAGCGGCTCGCTCGGGCGCAGGTGTATCTTGGGCAAGCGTTCCATGCCGAGGCGATCGAGGAGCTTCGAAAGTTTCTTGCAGCTGATCCTCAGTCGCCGCTTCGCACCGAAGCGAAGCTGAAGCTTGGGATTGCACAGGTTCGGCTGAAGCAGTACGACCAAGCCCGAGAGACGTTTCGTGCGCTGGTGAAAGATGGCGCGGCTGAATCGTCCGAAGCCTCCGTGTGGCTCGCACGCGTCTATCTTCGCCAAGGCCTGGGTGATAAATTGCTCGATCTTGCGCGGACCATGTCCGCGTCGTTATCCGCAGAGCAGAAAGGCCAGATCACGCTCTTCGCCGGAATTTGGCTGGAAGATCAGGGCCGCTTCGACGACGCGATCGCGAGATATCGGCAGGTGGCAAAGGCTGGCGAGCCGGCGTCTCAGCGAGCCGAGGGGCAGTGGCGTGTAGGCTGGGGGTATTACCGGATGGCGCGCTATCGTGAGGCGTCAGACCAGTTGCATGCGCTCGTGGATCAGCACGACGGCGATTTCGAGCCGCAGGCGCTCTATTGGATGGGGCGGGCGGCTGAACTGAGCCAGCAGCCTCAAGCTCGCGATGCCTACGTGAGGCTCTGCCAACGATACGTCTATACCTATTATTGCCAACTGGCTCGCGAGCGGATCGACATTCCGTCGCCGGATTCTCCTGCCGCAGAATCAGTCGTGGCCGCCGTTTCGGTAGACGGCGGCAGGTCTGGAGGTGGTGAGGCCGCACGTTCGGTGTCTGCCAGGGCAGAAATCGAGCAGCAGCCTGCCTATCGACGCGCCATCGAGCTGAAGACGTTGGGGCTGGACTCGGATGCCGCGCGAGAATTGGCGGGATTGACGGATCGCTATAGTCGAGATCCTGACCTTCTCATGGTGCTATCGACATTGTTGAACGAGGCAGGTGCCTATCACCATGCCCTCCGACTCGCACGGGCCCGGTTCAGGGATAAGCTGGAGCGGACTGGAGGCGCTGTCGATCCATCGCTGTGGCAGGTGGCCTATCCGACAGGTCTTCTGCCTACGATCAAGGGGCAGGGAGCCAAAGGCGTCGATCCTTATCTGGTGGCGGCGATCATACGAGAGGAAAGTCAGTACGATTGGCGGGCGGTATCGCGGGTTGGCGCGATCGGCTTGATGCAAGTGATGCCGGGTACGGCAAATACTGTTGCCCAGCGACTTGGACTTCCCGCAGTCGGACGGGATGACCTCTTTGACCAAGAGACGAACATTCGCCTTGGTGTTCGTTACGTCGAACAACTGCTCGAACAGTTTTCCGGGAACGTTGCCTATACGATTGCCTCATACAATGCCGGACCGATCGCGGTTGGAAATTGGATTGCGCTGCACCGTGGGCGAAGTCAGGATGAATTCGTTGAATTGATCCCCTATCAGGAGACGCGGCAGTATGTGAAGCGTGTTCTGCGGAGTTATCGAGAATATGCCCGGCTGGGCAGGGCTTCCTAGGTGCCGTTTCTTGACAAGATTTAGACAAGTTTCTATAGTGCGCCACAACCTGTAGGGGCTACTTTTAAGGAGGGGACTGAGGGAATGGCACTCGATCGATTGGACGCGCTTGAAGACCGTATTAAAGACCTTGTGAAGCTGATCCAAGAATTGAAGAAGAAGAATGCGGCTGCTGAAGAAGAGTTAAAGGTTGTTCGGCAGCGACTTGCGGAGAAGGATGATTCGAATCGGCGCTGGGAGCAAGAGCGTATCGATATCAAGTCCCGCATCGAAAAAGTCCTCGGCGACGTTGAGTTGTTGGAGTGCTTTGAAGAACGCAAGGAGGTGGCCCTTGACGAAGACCATTGACGTGGAAATCTATGGCCAACGGTTTGCGATCCGCGGGGAGGCGGACGAGGGGTATATTCGGCGGCTCGCGAGTTTTGTCGATAGCCAGATGCGTAGTCTCGCGGAGGGAATGAATACGACGACTCCGTCGAAGCTCGCCGTGTTGACGGCGATCAACCTGGCCCATCAGTTGTTCGAAGTTGAACGGAAGCGTGCGCAGGGTGATGCGGATGTCGAGCGGCGGATGACGTCGCTCATGGAATCAATCGAGGAGCAGGTGCCAACCTCGCTCTTTCGCTAGATTCAACTTGCAAAGGGTAACCCCCTTTGATATCGTGAATTGTGCTGTTGGGATGTAGTGGAGTTGACGGTAGGGATACAATCAGGTCACGCTCAAACCGGTTTAGTGATCCGGGAAGATGATGCAGTCGCCGCGGAATAGATGTGGGTTCTTGATGCTGGTGAAATTGAGACAAGTAGAATCTGTGCAAGGGTTCGTCCTCCTCATGTATCGCCTCCTCGAAATGTTGGGCAAATTCATGGAGTTCCTGCTGCCGTCTGGCAGTGCGGTGCATGGAGGGAGTCTTCGGCTGCTTCCCGTTCGCGCACTCGATCCTCTCAAGCGGATGAGGGGATGGCGACGTAGCGGAACCTCGTGGAATCTGTCCGGCACGGGACGTACTCGTTCGCTCAAGCCATCAAGATCTTCATCCCCGTGGAGTCCGTTCTCGGAGTGAATCTGTAGACCGCGTGTTGGGCTATCCTCTTCCGTTCAGCTAATCTTCCACTGCGCCCCCACATCAAGATAGAACCGTCGACCAACCTTGTATCAAGACGAGGCTGAGAAGCCGGGTGTTTCTCGTCTCGGGACTGTAGGGGGGTGAGTCAAATTACTACTTCAATTTTTGCCTATCTGTTGACAGGACTCGTTGGAGGATTGCTCGGAATCGGGCTTTTCGAACTGATTCGTCGTTCTTCTGGCGCTACGAAGAAGGCGCAAGAAGAGGAGCAAGCCCGCCAGTCTGTGCAGAATGCCCAGCGGGAGGCGGACAATATTGTCAAAGAAGCCAAGCTGGAAGCGAAAGATCTTCTGCTGCAGTCGAAATCGGAACTCGAGAAAGAGCAGAAGGCCAAGATGGCCGAGCTCGCCGTTGTCGAAAAACGTTTGATTCAGCGCGATGAAACCATCGAGAAACGAATCAGTGCGATCGACAAGCGAGAAGGCGATACGCAGAAACGAGATCTGGAGCTGGTGAAACGGGAAGAAAAGCTGACAGTGAAAGAATCGGCTTGTGCTCGAGCGGAGAAGGAACATTGTGAGGCACTGGAACGTGTCGCAGGAATGACGTCCGACGAAGCGAAGAAGCAGCTCATTCATGAAATGGAAAGTCAGGCTCGGCTGGAAGCTGTTGGGCTTGCGAAGCGGATCTTAGAAGAGGCCCGGGAGAATGCGGAACGGGAAGCACGCGAGATCATTACCTGCTCAATCCAACGGGTGGTGCGTGATTACGTGTCCGAGTCCACGATTTCCGTGGTCCAGATCCCGAACGACGCGATGAAGGGGCGGATCATTGGACGGGAAGGGCGCAATATTCGTGCGATCGAAGCTGCGACGGGAATCGACTTAATCATCGATGAGACCCCCGAAGCGGTGATTATCTCCGGTTTCGATCCGTTGCGTCGGGAGATCGCCAAGGTGTCGCTCGAACGGCTCATGCATGACGGGCGCATCCATCCGACGCGGATCGAGGAGATCGTTGAGAAGGTCAAAGTCGATATCGATAAGCTCATGTATGAAGAGGCCGAGAAAATCATTTTTGAGTTAGGCCTCTCTGACTTTCATCCTGAGTTGATCAAAGTGCTTGGTCGGCTCAAATACCGGACGAGTTATGGACAGAACAATCTCTACCATGCGCGTGAAGCGGCTTATATCTGCGGCATCATGGCGTCGGAGCTCGGGCTCGATGTGAAGTTGGCAAGACGAGGGGCGCTGCTCCACGATATCGGGAAAGCCGTCAGTCATGAAGAAGAGGGCCCCCATGCCATGTTGGGCGCCGAGATCGCCAAGAAGTATGGCGAGAGTGAGAAGATTATCAATGCCATCGCAGGGCACCACGAACAAGTGGAGCCGATCTGTCCCGAGTCCGTCTTGGTGGCTGCAGCCGAAGCGTTGTCTGCCGCCAGACCTGGGGCGAGACGTGAGGCCTTGGAGACCTACGTGAAGCGGTTGGAGAAGTTGGAGTCGCTTGCCACGACGATCAAAGGGGTGCAGAAAGCCTATGCCATCCAGGCAGGCCGGGAGATTCGCGTCATCGTTCGACAGGAAGATATTACAGATGCCGAGTCGTTCCAGCTGTCGCGGGACCTGGCGAAGAAGATCGAGCAGGAGTTGACCTATCCAGGCACAATTCGGGTGACGGTCATTCGAGAGAGCCGGTATGTGGAGTATGCGAAGTGAAGGTTCTCTTCATCGGCGATATCTTTGGAGAACCCGGGCGCCGTGCGGTGGCCCGGGCCGTTCCCAGACTGGTCGCTCAGCGGCAGATTGACATTGTTATTGGTAATGGTGAAAACGCGGCCGCCGGATTTGGCATCACGCCTGATTTGGCTGAAGAGTTGTTCGAGCTCGGCCTTGCGGTCATCACGACCGGGAATCATGCCTGGGATAAGAAGGAAATTCTCGACTATTTTCCCCGTGAGCCGCGCCTGCTTCGGCCTGCCAATTATCCGAGCGGTGTGCCGGGGTATGGCAGTGTGGTGGTCGAATCGGCCGGTGGGGAGCAGTTAGGCGTCATGCAGCTGATGGGTCGGGCCTATATGCCGACGTTGGATTGCCCGTTTCAGGTCGCAAAAAAAGAGCTGGCCGGATTGAAGAAGCGAGTGGCTGCTGTGATTGTCGATATGCATGCAGAGGCCACATCTGAAAAAATGGCGATGGGACATTATCTGGACGGCGAGGTCGTGGCCGTGGTCGGGACCCATACGCATGTGCAAACGGCTGACGATCAGATTTTCCCGAAGGGGACGGCCTATATGACGGACATCGGCATGACCGGCCCTCTCCATTCCGTGATTGGGGTAAAGAAAGAATTGGCGATCGAAAAGTTTCTGACTGGGATGCCGCGGCGCTTCGAAGTGGCCTCAGGACCCTCCGTTTTTTGTGCGGTTCTGATCGAGCTTGATGCGCGCCTCGGGAAGGCCCTCTCGATCGAACGCATTCGCATCATCGATTAAAGGAGTCTCACCACGAGCTCTCCCGGTTTCCCTGATCTCTTCTCTCAGCCTACTCCTCCGAAACAGGTCTTTACGGTTTCGGAGTTGACGGGACTACTCCGCACCTCCATCGAAGAACAATTCTCTGACATCTGGCTGGAAGGCGAACTCTCCAACCTTCGTGCTCCCGGATCGGGACATGTCTATTGCACACTCAAGGACAAGACGAGCCAAATTCGCGCGGTGCTGTTTCGGTCCAGCGCGGTGCGGCTGCGTTTCGCCTTGCAGGAGGGGATGCAGGTGATTGTGCGGGGGCGGCTCACGGTGTACGAACTGCGTGGAGAATATCAGATTGTTCTCGATACGGTGGAGCCGAAGGGAGTCGGCGCGTTACAGCTGGCCTTTGAACAGTTGAAAGAACGATTGGCTGAAGAGGGGTTGTTCGATCAGGACAGAAAGAAGCCTCTTCCGGTGTTTCCACGGACAGTGGGTGTCATCACCTCGCTAACTGGCGCAGCCATACGGGATATTCTGGCCGTGCTTTGTCGCCGCTGGCCGACGATCCAGATTCTGATCGCGCCAGTTCAAGTTCAGGGGGAGAGTGCCGGACGTCAAGTCGCCGAGGCGCTTGCTGCGTTGAACGAATGGGGCTCTGTGGACGTCATCATTGTCGGGCGTGGCGGAGGGTCGATGGAGGATCTCTGGAGTTTCAACGAAGAGATCGTTGTGCGTGCCATTGCGGTTTCTCATGTACCAGTAGTGTCGGCGGTCGGGCATGAAATCGATGTGACGTTGTCTGACTTCGTGGCCGACCTCCGTGCGCCGACGCCGTCGGCGGCGGCCGAGGCGGTCGTTCCGGTCTTGGCGGAGATCGTGGAGCGATTACGAGAGCTGACCGTCCGTATGGGACAGATGATGCTCCGGCATTGCGCGTTTGAGCGGCAGCGGCTCGATGCCGGCATTCGGGGGGTGACGGATGTCCGTTTCCGTCTCCAGGCAGCGGCGCAACGGACAGACGATATGGTGGATCGGTTACGCGAGATGCTCCAGCGCTTGCTCACGGTAGGGCGGGAGCGGGTGCATGTAGCACAGCGTGATCTATCCGGTCTCAATCCTATTCTCGCGATCAAGCAAGGGTTGGCAACCGTCCCGCAGTTTTCACAGCGCTTAGAGGGGCAGATGGGAGTGGTCTTGACGCAACATCGTCATCGCGTCCATGCGCTGCTGGCGCAGCTCCATACGCTCAGTCCATTGGCAGTCCTTGGTCGCGGGTACAGCATCCTTCAGACTGTGCCGGCTGGGAAGATTCTCCATCGAGCGAACGACGTCGCGGTTGGCGAGGAGTTGGAGGCTCAATTGGCAAGCGGGCGGCTGAGTTGCAAGGTCACGCGGGTGTTCGACGATTCCGCAGTTTGAAATTGCAAGGTGGTCGAGTATAATGGCTCTCTACATCTGTGAATGAATAACGAGGCGTACTGTGGCAGCGGTAAAGTTTGAACAGGCAATGGCGCGGTTGGAAGCCATTGTCGGCGAGTTGGAGAAAAGCGATCTTCCCTTGGACGAATCGCTCAGGATCTTCGAAGAGGGCATTCGCCTCTCCAAGAATTGCCTCAAGGTTCTGGAAGAAGCCGAGCATAAAGTAGAAGTGCTCGTGCAAGATAAGAACGGCAGAAAACGAATCCACGCCTTCTCCCCAGACGACGAAACCGATGAGCCGTCTTCCTAAGTTCCCTGGTAGGGGCTCCTCTATCCGCCTCCATTCCGTCGTATTGCTTCCGTAAGTGACTATGGCGACCACCCCTCGTATTCACAAAGAACGGTTGGACCGTGTGTTGCTGGTGCAGGGCTTGGTGTCGAGCCGTGAAGCCGCGGCTCGAGCGGTCTTGGCAGGCGGAGTCTCGGTTGATGGGATCATGGTGGATAAGCCTGCGAAGCTGGTACCGCTGGATGCGCGGATTGAGGTTGTGCAGCCTGCGTTATTCGTCAGTCGATCAGGCGATAAATTAGCCGCGGCTCTTGACGCGTTTCACATAGATCCACTCGGGGCGGTTGGTATGGACGTCGGCTGTTCGACCGGCGGGTTCACCGATTGTTTATTGCAGCGAGGCGCGACCCGTATTTACGCCATCGATGTGGGGTATGGGCAGTTCGAGTGGAAGCTTCGTCAAGATTCTCGTGTTGTCTTGCTCGAACGGACTAATATTCGGTATGTTGACCGTGCCGTGGTTCCTGAGCCGATCGATCTGGCGGTCATCGATGTATCCTTTATATCGCTGACCTTAGTCTTGCCCGCCGTTGTGCGCCTCCTCAATAGATCCGCGGCGGTTGTCGCGTTAGTCAAGCCACAGTTTGAAGTTGGCAAGGGGCAGGTAGGGCGAGGCGGAATCGTGCGGGATGATGCACAACGCGAGGCAGTGACTGAAAAAGTCATTGCTTGTGCGACGCAGTTGGGGCTTCAGTTGAAAGGCGTACTCGATTCTCCTGTGATAGGGCGAAAAGGGAATCGGGAGATTCTTGTCGGGTTTAGTATGGGCGATCGCAGCATGACGGGGACTGTGGAGGGGCGAGGATGACGACGATTCATTGGCGATGGGGGCATGCATGAAGGTACTCGTGACGGGAGGTGCCGGCTTTATTGGTTCCCATGTGGTCGATCGCCTTGTCCAGGAAGGACATGAAGTGGTGGTGGTGGACAATCTATCCACAGGAAAGCGGAAAAACCTCAATCGTGCCGCTCGCTTCTGTAAGATGGATATCCAGAGCTGGCGACTTGAGCGGGTGTTTCGCAACGAGCGGCCCCATATCGTCATGCATCTTGCGGCACAGATGGACGTCAGGAAATCTGTGGAAGATCCGGTCTTCGATGCCCAGGTGAATATTCTTGGAATGCTGAACGTATTGCAGCAAGCAGTCAGGCACGGTGTGCGGAAGGTGGTATTCTCTTCTTCGGGTGGAGCGATCTACGGCGAACAGGAGATCTACCCTGCTTCTGAGTCCCACGTCACGCGGCCGCTATCGCCCTACGGCATCAGTAAGTTGTGCGGGGAGCAGTACCTCTCATACTACCAACGGGTGAGCGGGCTTCAAGTGGTGAACTTGCGCTACGCGAATGTCTATGGCCCTCGTCAGGATCCTGATGGAGAGGCTGGGGTGGTTGCGATCTTTATTCAGAAGTTGCTGAACAACGAGCAAGCGATTATTTATGGAAATGGACGGCAAACGAGAGACTTCGTCTATGTTGAAGATGTTGTTGAGGCAAATCTCGCGGTGATGAGTCAGGAAATACAAGGAACGTATAATGTTGGCACAGGGCAAGAAACGTCAATCAACGATTTGTTGAGGCTTCTCATCACGCATACGAATTCAACCTGTAAGGAAGTTCATGGGCCAGCCAGAAAGGGCGAGCAGGCACGGAGCGTCATTGATTCCACTAAGCTCCGTCAGGAATTGTCTTGGGAGCCGAGAGCCGAACTCAGCGAAGGGCTCAAGCGTACTGTCGAATATTTCCGTGAGCGTATGGGCTAGCAACAGCTGGGCCGTTCAGGCTTAATTAGCGCCAAACGCATCGTCTCCAGAGCTAGTATCGAGGAACGGTTCCATCCACCTGGGTCGACCAGGCATCGATTCCACCCACTAGATTCTTTACAGTACTGAACCCTTGTTGGAGTAGAAAGTTTGTCGCATCGGCGCTTCTCATCCCATGGTGGCAGATGGCGATGATCTCCGAGTCACGGTTCAACTGAGCCAGCGATTGAGGAAGTGTTCCAAGAGGAATGAGGGTTGAGCCCTCAATCTTTGCAAGGGAATATTCCCAGTCCTCCCGCACATCGACCAGTACTAGCTTGTCGCCCTTATCAAGTCTTGCTTTTAGTTCTTTTGGGGAAATGGCAAAGCCCATTGAGTAGCCTCCTAATTGCGGGCATCATATGTGAGGGGTGAAAAGGCTGTCAATGATCAAGGTATTCGGTTTTTATGGGTACTGCTTGGATCGTTAGTGGGGCGGTAACCCGATGGTCTTTGAACAAGGATGATAAGTAACTGTACACTTTTGTCATTTTGTCGTCTTTATGTGGTCTAGACGACACGATTTGAGGGGGGTGAATATTATGATTTGTACGATTGAGTAACGCAACATATTGATAAAGCTGTAAAAGTAAGTATTTGCCTAGAAGGCAGGTCCAGAAATTGCGTTATCAGGCCATCAGTAGTGAAGGAGATATAGTTGGAGAGGGAGGAGAAGGGTATCTTGCCAGGGTCACGTCCCCTTATGAAAAAGGTCCCAACAAAGGTCCTCATTGTTTTGGTCACAACGGCAAGTCAGAAAGAAGCGGTAAGGATCGGGGAGAAAATGGTGAGTGCCAGGCTGGCTGTCTGTGCGAATGTCATCCCCAGTATCAAGTCGATCTATCGGTGGAACGGAAAAGTTGTCAAATCAAGGGAAACGCTCCTGATGCTGAAATCCACAGAGCTTCGGTACCAGGCACTCGAGAAGGCGATTAAGGCGATGCATAGTTATGAAACTCCTGAGATCGTGGCGTTGGAGATCAGGGCAGGCCTCGATCAATATATGAGTTGGGTGCGGGGAGAGACTCATATCTAATTGTTAATATTGAGTATTTTGTCATAGTTAATGTGAGGGGTTGACCGAAGCAGCCTGGATAGGTACACTCGCCGAGGACTATCTTGGACAGCTGGGGAGAGCCCATTCAGCAGGGGGTGAAGGTTATGGGACAAGTAAACGGTACTGAAAATAGCGATGCCTATACCGTCGTAATTTTTCGTGGCTCAACAGCCAAGCCTCTTCGGTTTAGTTTTCCACGCAAATTTGTCAGTAAGTTATTGATTGTTGGAGCAATTATCCTATTAGCCGACATTCTGATCATTTCACATTACGTGATCAGAACTGGTGAGGTCTGGGAACTCTCAGCGTTCCGCGCAGAAGCGATGAGCGCACGGGAGCAGACAGCCGCTTTCTCTGGAGCCGTCGATGATCTGAAGAAGCGCTTAACGGGCATGAAAGAGGTCAATCAGCGACTTCGTGTTATGTTGGGAATCGAGGCCCCAAAGACAGGGGATGTCGCAAATGGCCGAGGTGGTGAGGATGGCCCCATTCCAGATGGCAATGTTCTGTCTTCTGCTGAGAAGAATCTCAAGAGGGATGAGGGTGCTCAGCGCCCAAGTTTGGTAGAAACGGATCAGAATACTCCCGTTGGACAAACGAGCCATTCTGTCGACCCAAGTGGTCTCACCGAGCAGGAGATGATCGCCTCAATCAAGAATGGCATTGACTGGTTATCGAAAGAAGCGACGACTCAGGAGCAGTTCCTTCAAGAGTTATCCTTGGCTGCCGAGCAGAAGTCTTCTCGGTGGGCAGCGACTCCGTCCATTTGGCCAGTGAAGGGGTGGGTGACGTCTGGGTTTGGACCAAGGGTTTCCCCATTCACTGAAAAGCCTGCGTGGCATGATGGATTGGATATTGGCGCTGCTGCGAATGCTCCAGTTCAGGCTCCGGCTCAAGGCCGCGTTACAACAGTCGGGTTCGACCCGAAGCTGGGAAATCTCGTAAAAATTGATCATGGATTCGGTATTGAAACTCTCTACGGTCACATGGCTAAGGCTTTAGTGAAAGAGGGTCAGCGCGTCAAACGTGGGGAAGTCGTTGGATTAGTTGGTAGCACCGGACTGGCTACTGGGCCCCACTTACACTATATGGTCAAAGTGTATGGCCAGACGCTTGACCCGGTTCGGTATATCCTCGAATAACTAGCTAGTCTTTCCGTTTCGATCAGGGGCCTCGCTATGAACCACTCGGCTCATGACGAGGCCAGACGAAACTCAGCCCTCCTCAAGATCCCCCACCGAGCTGACTGAACTCCTGTGTTATACTGCCGCGCTATTGCGGCGGTAGTCACCATCATGGTGCCACTCCACCTATGACAGATATTGAGATCAATCGATCGGTGAAGGCGCGTTCCATTCAGGATGTTGCCGATCAGCTTGGAATCCAGGCCGTCGAGCTATTCCCTTATGGAAAACTAAAGGCGAAAGTTTCGCTCGATGTACTGACTCGCCTCAAATCAGCGCGACTAGGCAAGTATGTACTCGTGACCGCCATCAACCCGACCCCGCTCGGTGAAGGCAAGACGACCACGTCCATTGGGCTTGCCATGGGCCTGTCGCGCCTCGGCCATCGAACTGCCGTCACGCTTCGGCAGCCGTCATTGGGGCCGGTGTTCGGGATCAAAGGGGGAGGAACAGGGGGAGGGCGTGCGCAAGTCCTTCCGATGGAAGAGATCAACCTCCATTTGACCGGCGATGCCCACGCGGTCTCTGCCAGCCACAATCTTTTGTCGGCATTTATTGATAATCATCTGTTTCATGGGAATGCGCTTCATGTGGACCAGAATCGGATCACCTGGCCTCGGACGTTAGGAGTGAGTGATCGCGCGCTCCGGCAGATCTCACTGGGGGAGGGGGCGGCGGGTCATACAGGACAGTTTGTGATCACAGAAGCCTCTGAAGTCATGGCGATGCTCGCGTTAGCATCGAGCCAGGCAGACTTACGACAGAGGCTCGGGCAGATCATTGTGGGGTTTACAACTGATGGGAAGCCAGTGCGGGCAGAAGAGTTCGGCTGTGCCGGGTCTATGGCCGTTTTGCTGAGAGAAGCATTGCTGCCGAATTTGGTTCAAACGCTGGAGGGAACGCCGGCATTTGTGCATACGGGTCCCTTCGGCAATATCGCCCATGGAAATTGTTCGATTCTTTCCGATGCCATCGCGCTACGTTGTGCGGATTATGTCGTCACAGAGGCTGGATTCGGTAGCGATCTTGGTGCGGAAAAGTTTTTCAACATCAAGTGCCGTCTCTCCGGATTCAAGCCTGCAGCAGCCGTGGTCGTGGCGACGCTCCGCGCACTCAAACTCCACGGGGGCGGCGGAGCGGTTAAGGTTGGGGCACGGCTTCCGGTCGGGCTGACCGGGCCCAATCAAGAGGCCTTGGTCAAAGGCTTTGCAAACTTGGAACAGCACATTGCGAACGTAAAAGCTCATGGAATCCCTGTGGTGGTGGCGGTCAATGCCTTCAGCGACGATCCGGTGGCGGAGCTGGAGTGGGTTCGAGAGCGATCCCGAGAGGTTGGTGCGGTGGATGCAGCAGTCTCAACTCATTGGGCCGATGGTGGGAAAGGGGCTGAGGCATTAGCAGAGGCGGTGGCTAGGGCCACAGAGGAAGGCTCTACATTCAAGCATCTCTATGAGGTTGCGTGGCCGATCAAGAAGAAGATTCAGGCCATTGCTACGCAGATGTATGGAGCCTCTGATGTGTCGTTTGAGGCAACAGCCGAACGAGACATTGAGATGGCCGAGCGGCTTGGATTGGATCAGCTACCGATCTGTATGGCGAAGACGCCGTTATCGCTGTCGCACGATCCGGCGTTGAAGGGGCGCCCGTCGGGGTTTACGCTGCCGGTCAAGGAGGTCCGACTACTTGCAGGGGCCGGGTTTCTTACGGCGGTCTGTTCCGGCATTCAACTGATGCCGGGATTGCCGAAGAAGCCGGCAGGGGAACGGATTGGATTCGATCCCGCCACGGGCGAGGTTGTGGGGCTGTCCTGAATCCTAGCGCTGCTTGAGAAATCTGAAGAACTCTGAATCTGGACTCACCACCAGGGTCGACTTATCTTTGAAGGCTTTCTTGTAGGCTTCCATCGAACGGGTAAACTCGAAAAATTTCGGATCCTGTCTGTAGGCGTCCGCGTAGACCTTGAAGGCCTTAGCATCTCCTGCGCCTCGAAGCTCTTCAGATTCTTTATAGGCCTGTGCGAGAATGATCTCACGGTCTTTCTCTGCTTCAGACCGAATCTTTTGCGCTTCCTCAGCGCCTTCTGCACGGTATTGCTTCGCTTGCCGTTCTCGTTCAGCCTGCATTCTGGCGAATACAGCCTTTTCGTTCTGCTCAGGAAGATCGGCGCGTTTGATTCTCACATCCTGAATCTCGATCCCATAGGCGGATGCCTTCTCATTTGAGCGTTGGGTCACGATCTTCATGAGGTCATGACGACCGGTCGCGACGATTTCCAGAAGATCATGGCGTCCGAGTTCGACCCGGAGTTCCGAGTAAATAATGTCGTGCAGCCGTTGGTAGGCTCCCCGTTGGCTTTGAAAGTTCTGGTAAACTTTTAACGGGTCAACAATTCGCCATTTGGCATAGTTGTCAAGCAGGAGGGTCTTCTTGTCTTGCGTGATCACATCTTGGGGGTCCGAGTCGTAATCCAGCAAGCGCTTATCGAAGTACGTGACCTCTTGAATAAACGGTACTTTCACATAGAGGCCCGGCTCTGTGAGATTACGCTTGGGTTTTCCCAGTTCGACCACAATCGCGTTCTGGGTGATGTCCACGATGAAGAGCGGTGAGGCTCCCAGGATAAATAGTCCGACGACGACCACCAGGAGTGCAATGATGAATCCCTGCTTGGTCATGGTTTCTGCTCCTCAGCGGCGGCACCGGATTTGGCTTTGAGCCGTTCGAGTGGAAGGTAGGGCAGCACACGATCGCCGCCCTTGCCATCAATGATGACTTTCTCGATATTCGGGAGAATCTCTTCCATCGTTTCAATATAGAGCCGCTTGCTGATGATGTCTTTGGCCTGGTTATATTCCTTCAAGGTGGCCGTGAAACGGTTGGCTTCACCCTGCGCACGATTGAGTCGAGCCTGGGCATAGCCCTTGGCCTGGTTCACCACCTGTGCAGCTTCGCCCTTGGCTTTGGGAAGAATGTCGTTGCGATAGCTCTGGGACTGGTTGATCAGTTTCTCCCGATCTTCTTTCGCATTCGTCACGTCCTTGAATGCAGCGGCCACGGCTTCGGGAGGATCGACATCTTGAAGCTGGATGGCGGCGATCTGGACGCCACCGTGATATTGGTCGAGAATCGATTGGAGAAGGACCAAGGTATCTTGTTGGATCTGGGCTTTGCCGGTCGTCAAGGCCTCGTCGATCTTGCTCTTGCCGACCACTTCACGCATGGAGGCTTCGGCAGCTTTGCCGATCGTCTCATGGATTTCCGCGACGCTGAAGAGGTAGTTCTCAGATTCTTTAATCTTGTATTGCACGATGAACTCGATGGCCAGGATGTTCATATCGCCGGTGAGCATCAAGGCTTCTTGCGCCAGCATTTGCTGACGGCCTTGCCGATCCGTGCGGAATCCCACCTCGATCCGATGAAGTTTTTCGACTTTTGGCTGCAGGACCGTTTCGATCAGAGGAATTTTCCCATGGGGGCCGGGGCCCACTGTCCTGACTGGGACGCCGAACCGCTTCACGACGCCCTCCTCATCAGGGGCGATGATAAACGCACTTTGCCAGGCGAGGAAGACGACCAAGGCGGCGAGGGCGACGTTTCTGAAGCCGCTCGAGGGCATCAGATTCTTGAATTGCGATTGGGCCTGTTTGAGGGCATCCTCAAGCGGGTCACTCTTCTTGCTCCAAGGATCTTTGGGGTCCCAAACCATGTGAGGTATGTGTCCGGTGATGGTCGCGAAGGAACTCTATCGGCGTCACCTTAGCAGACTGCCGGAAGTTTACGCAATCAGGATCCTCTCCCGTTGACCCATCATGAATTCTTGATGTATAAGATGGGATGCTTACCTTGTCGGGGAAGAATCGGGCCAAAACCGCCGAGTTGTGCCATGCGCTGGCAGATGAGACCAGGCTGGATATTCTCGATCAGCTCAAGGAGGGGGAACGGTGTGTCTGTGAACTGACCGATGCCCTTCAGACCGGGCAGTCGCGTCTATCTTTTCATTTAAAAGTATTGAAGGACGCAGGCTTGATTCTCGATCGGCCGGAAGGCCGCTGGATCTATTACGCCATCAATTCCGAAGCGGTTGCGGAGCTTGAAGAGCTTGTCGGATCGCTCAAAGCAACCAGGAAAACAGTTCGGCCTAGCTCGCGCTGTTAACTTTTTTTGTTTCATGAATCAAGTATTCTTGATGTCTTGGAGATCGCGCTATGCACACGCCGCCGGTAGTCGAGAAGCAGCTAAACCCTTTTGAGCGGTATCTGACGATCTGGGTAACCCTCTGCATGATCGTGGGTATCGTGATTGGACAGGGGGCACCGGACCTTGTCCAATCGTTGAGGGCGATGGAGTTCGGTCAAGGCAGCCATATCAACCTGCCGATTGCGGTGCTGATTTGGCTGATGATCGTGCCGATGATGATGAAGGTCGATTTTGCCTCGATTCGTCACGTTGGGACGCGTCCGACCGGGCTCGTGATTACGTTGTTCGTCAATTGGGTGGTCAAACCGTTTTCGATGGCCCTCTTCGCCTGGTTCTTCTTCCGCGTCGTCTTTGCCGCCTGGATCACACCGACCGAAGCCGATCAATACATCGCGGGGACGATCATTCTGGCCGCGGCGCCCTGCACCGCGATGGTATTTGTCTGGAGCTATCTGACGGATGGGGACCCCGCCTATACGTTGGTCCAGGTATCCGTGAACGATCTCATCATGCTCCTGCTCTTTGCGCCGATTGTCGGCCTGTTGGTGAGTGGCGCTTCATCGTTAGCTGTTCCATTCGATGTCTTGCTCTACTCAGTCCTGGCTTTCATCGTGATTCCGCTGGCGATTGGGTGGGGGCTTCGGATGTGGCTCGTGCGGCAACAGGGCCAGCGGTGGCTTGAAGACGTGCTCTTGCCGAAGTTTGCCCCGGTCACCATCGTCGCCTTGCTCCTCACCCTGGCCTTCATCTTCGCCTTCCAATCCCAGAACATCATGGGCAAGACCGTTCATGTGGCGTTGATTGCCGTGCCGATCCTCCTGCAAGTGTATCTGAATGCCTCATTGGCCTATGGGCTCATGTATCGGTTTCATGTGCCCTATGCGATCGCCGCACCGGGTGCGTTGATCGGGGCCAGCAACTTTTTCGAATTGGCAGTGGCGACAGCCATTGCGCTGTTTGGCCCCGAGTCCGGCGCAGCCTTGGCAACTGTGGTGGGCGTGTTGGTGGAAGTGCCCGTCATGTTGTCGGTCTGTGGGATCTGCAATCGAACCAAGCATTGGTTCAGGCCCGAGGTGGTCGCATGAAGGAACGAGTCCTATTCCTCTGCACTGGGAACTCGGCTCGAAGTCAGATGGCAGAGGGCTAGTTTTGGAGTTTTGCCGACCCGGCAGCGGTTGCGGACGCAGATGTGCGTTCGCTCCTCTTTCGCCTGGTTCGCGACGAGATTGCTGCGGCGATTTGACAGTTTCTGGCAGATGGAGAGAGGTCGGACGTTAAGCCGTGACGGAGCCGCCGCAGGATGAGCCTGTCCCGGCTGTGCAGCCGTAGCAATGGTTGCCCGTCGTGATCTGGCGCTGATTCAGCTGCACCGGATCGAAATCGCGGATGTGTGTGGGTGCGCCATGGGCGACCGGTAAATCCAGCATCTGGTTGAAGTCGCAGTCATAAAGTCTGCCATCCCAGCTGACGGAGATCGTATAGCGGCACATGACGCCGGTAGCGGCGGCAGGGTTGAAGGCGTTGGCGAGTCGCTCCATATACTGCTCATAATTCCCGCTTTCCACCAGAAACTCCAAGTATCGGCTCACCGGCATGTTGGTGATCGTGTAGAGATGGTTGAACTCGACGCCATACCTGGCCCGGAGCTCTTTCCGAAACTGCGCTTCGATGGCCCCTTGCTTGGGCGGAAGAAAAGCCCCCACCGGATTGTAGACAAGGTTTAGGGCGAGGCCGCTGTCAGGCTGACCATAGCCGAGTCGATTCAGCAGGCGCAGTGCCTCGATCGATTTCTGAAAAATTCCGTCGCCCCGTTGGGCATCGGTTTGACTGGCCTGATAGGAGGGGAGTGAGGCGATAATCTCGACCTGGTGAGCGGCCAGGAATTCGGCTAAGTTTGCCTGTGAAGGAATCAGCAGCACCGAAAGATTACAGCGATCCAGCACATGGCGACCGAGTGTGCGAGCCTGTTCGACCAGCCAGCAAAAGTTGGGGTTCAGTTCCGGCGCGCCCCCTGTGATATCGACCGTAGGAATATCGGTTTTGGCGAGAGCCTGAATGCACAGCTCTGCCGTTTCTCGGGACATGCTCTCGGTCCGATCCGGTCCCGCATCCACATGACAATGGCGGCAGGTCTGGTTGCAGAGTTTGCCGACGTTGATTTGAAAGACGGTGATTCCCGTGGCGCGAAGCGGGAGCAGGCCCATCCGATCGAGTTGTGTCTCAAAGGGTGGCGCGCTTGTGATGGTTCCAAGCAGCCTCAACTGCTCTGCCGAAGAGGCGAGGGGGCTCTGTTGTCCCAACAGGGTTAGCGCCATAGAGTTCTGCTCATCATACCGAGGATCGTTTCTGAGCCGACGACAGAGATGACTGCTGTGATGCCTCCTCGGGGAGTCTCAGCAGCAGCCTCCGTCAGGGGCGCAGGTGACGGCGTCACCTGTCGCCGGTTCGCTGGCGCGATTGAGTATGGCGAAGTGCGAGCGATAGCCGTCTGTTTCGAGCACCCTGCGCGTTTTGGAGCAGATTTCGACCGGCTCGCCGCGCCGGAACAGGTGGTGGTCGTCATCGCAGGCTTCCAGGAATGGGCCGGCCAGGAGCGCGAAGTCGCCTGTCCACAGGCACGGGTCCTGTGAGGGAGTCACGGAGGCCCAGCGCGGATCGGCCCGGTCCAGCCAGAACGGATTGGGCGAGAAGACAAACAAGGAGTCAAAGGGAGGCTGACTGAGGAGTAGGGCCAGGTCCGGCGTCAGTGGTTGAGGAATCCCGCGCAGGTAGGCCGTGCCTCGTTCATCCACCACGCGACTGAAGGGGCCGCGAAGCGTCGCATACCGGGGGGCGGCGGCTGGGAGTTGCGCGGGCAGCTTGTAGCCGGTCAAGGTGACCGAGAAAAAATGGATACCGTCGATTCGCTGCCAGGGTGACGATGTGATGAGATGAAGACCGACGAACCCTGCGTCGGTCATGCCTTCCATATAGTCGGTGAGCGTGAGGGCGCCGGACAAGCAATCGCCCCATTTCTTCGCATCGTGAACCAAATACTGTGGGACAGGCTGGTCGGCCACGATATCGGAAACTGTGAATCGTCCGCTTGGCTTGGCGACACGGAACATCTCTCGAAACACCTTCCGCTTATCGGGCGCAAGGTTGATGACACAATTGGAGATGATCAAGTCGACCGTATTCTCCGCCACCGGCATGGCGTCGGCCATCCCCTTCTTAAACTCGACATTGGAGGCGGGATAGCCAAGGTTGGTGGCGACTACGACGGCGTTCTTGCGGGCGATCTCCAGCATCGTATCGGTCATATCGATGCCGATTACTCGACCAGTCGGACCGACGAGGCGCGAGGCTTCAAAACAGTCGATGCCGCCCCCCGAGCCGATGTCCAGAACCGTTTCACCGGGGCGTACCGTTTTTAACCCGGCCGGGGTGCCGCATCCGTAGGAGATCTTGAGGACCTCTTCCGGGATGAAGGATTTAAGGTTCGCCATGTCGTAACTGGTCGGGCAACACATCTGCTCACCTATACTGGCGGCCCTGGCATAGCGCTCGCTGACTTTCTGCTCAATTTCGTCTATGGGCATAGTCTCCTCGCGGTCGGGTAGAGAGATGGATGGCTCTCCATGTATCAATACTGACGCATGTCCGTCAACTCCGGTATATCCGGGCAATTTATCGAATGGCATGCCTTGTGAGAGTCGTGTGGAAGAGGTGTTTCTTACGAGGGGATCTGCGAAAAGAAGGGGGGAGCCGCGGAGCCTTCGCGGCTCCCCCCTTTCGAACGTCTCTCTACATCCGTCCGCGCTTCTCGAAGTACTCATCGTACCGATGTACGAAATCCTTCTGCGCTAACGGCATATGGCAGGCGCGGCACTTCGTGAAGTCTTCCATCAGGGGTTTGCTGGTCGCGTCATAGGCGGCGTAGGCCCAATCGCCGTTTTTCAGATCGTCGGGGAGCTTGTCGCCCCAGCCCTGTTCCTTCCCCATCACAAACACCTTCGCCAGGTCGCCTTTCACCGGCTTCCCATCCATGCCGGTCGCCAGCTTGTCGCCGTCCATCTTGGCCTTGTAGATCTCCATCACCATGATCGTACCGTTCGGAAAGTTCTGTCCTGCTGATGTTCTCGCGCCGGTTGGATTGATGTAGATGTCGCGCACCTGTTTGGCTTCGCCTTTTGGGATATCGACCAGGAACTTGGGCCAGAACTTGTAGTCGGCGGGAAGGGCTACGGTGCCATCAGGGCCAGACGGGGCCGCCATCGAGGGGGCCATTGCCGGCTTTGTCTCGGCAGCCATCATCTTGGAACCAGACGATTCTGTCGTGTTACAGCCGCCCATGATGAGCAGCAATCCACTGAAGGCAAGAGACGAGGCAAACTGCTTGTGCATGGTGGACCCTCCTATTGATAGTGGTATGTGGGCCCATGGAAAAGTGGGCCGCTATTCTTTCATCTCACTTTCCCTACGGAGCCTATTCCTGTTTGGATGTCTGGTGCTGTGCAGGCCTATGTAGGGACATGGATTTACCCTCCAATGCCGCCTCCGCCGGATGAGAAGGCCACAGACAAAAGCCTGTGGCCGCTGTGCGCGATGATGAAAAGGGCGATGATAGGAAAAAGGATGAGCGGAGCGGCTGCTGAAGACGTCGTCCGACGGCAGTGGGTAGCGGAACAGCCATACTCCGCTGTCCGTGCCGTCAAGGCCGTTGTTTCTGAGATCGACGCCAGAGCCATCCATACAACGAGAGATTGACGACGAGCACGACGAGGCCGAGTATGAGTTGTGTATCGCGAGTCAAGCCGTCGGGATACAATGTTGGCAACAGGTAGCGGGAGAGAAAGTCCTCGCGATAGCCCTGTTGGCCAGCCTGTTCGCGCAGGCTATTTTCCAGCGGTGTGAGCGGGCAGATCCAGCCGGTGAATTCGACGGTCGCACCCCATAAAACCGCCGGCAGGTGCAGCCAGGCTGCACGAGGCCACTTCAACGCCAAGAACCCTCCGACGATGACGAAGAGAACAAATCCGGCATGTACGCACAGGGTCAGGTCTGCGAGCCATCCATACCACATGGCGTCAGAAGAGCCGGGGTGGAGCGAAAGGATCGACCGGTTGAGGGTAGACGAGTCTGTTTCCGTTGATGATCGCGAATGGCGTCAGCCGATGCTCATCTGCCTTGACCGGCGAGAGGATGTGTCTGACGGTCCAGCCCCTGCTCGCCAGCGCATCGGCAATCAAGGATCGGTGACAGCGCCAGGGGACGGCTTCGGCACACATGATGGCGGTCGGGTGCAATCGGCTGGTAGCTATCAGTGTTTCTAACGCTTCGAAGAATTCCGGCGTCTGCATATAGTCAGCATAGCCTCGAAAGCTGGCGTTTCTCCATCCGTCGTTGATCGAATCTTTTCGGGGCTTTCGCAGGCCGCCAAGCGCCAACATGTGGAGATAGTTGAGGCCGGAAGTTTTCAGGCTCTTGGCGAGGGCCTCCGTATTGAACTGCGTGTTGTGCCGCGATTGTGGAACGGTTCGCACGTCGATGAGGAGGTTGATGGCATGGGCGTGCAGGAGAGCGATGAATTCGTGGATCGGTCTGGTCGAATGGCCGATGGTCCAGATTGTCGATGGTGGAGTCGACATAAATCAGTGTCGCATAGCACAAAGGGAATCGCTATCGGTAGAATGGGATGCGGTTCAATCCGGCGGCAATTTGTCGGAGTCGATTTCAAGGAGCCGCAGTCGGCCGTTGGTGATGTGTTCGGTCTTGTAGAGGCGGTCGCCCACCTGCATGGTACCGACAAGCAGCGACCCGTTGACGACAAAGGTAAAGTCTCCCTTCGTGGGCAACTTGAAGGTACCGCGGATCACGGCGGTATCGTTGCTGCGGGAGATGGTCGAGCTGATATCCAGCTCGGGATTGATCCCGTCAAAGAGCTCAACGGTGATCCTGGGATGGGGCCTGGCCCCGGCATCCTTTAAGACTTGAAGTAGTGGGAGGTCGAGCGCAATTTCCCGATCGCGGAGTACCCAGGGCCTTCTCGGTACCGGCTGATCGGTCGTGGGAGGAGTCAGGACCGTCTGCCATAAACTCTTCGGAGCCGGACGTCCATCGGCCCAGGCGATCTGACAGAAGACCGCGCTCAGCATCGTCATGAGGAGAAGAGACCTGAATGGGTGGATCACAGAGTTGTTTCCTGGTGAGTGCGGTCCGGTCGATTCATTTCATTATTATAAAGGGATCCGACTTGGCGTGATCATGAATAGTGGGAGCAACTCCATTTTTTTCTCAGTCATTCCGGTCACGAGGAGCCGCTGGAGTCAGGAATGCGGCGGATTGTTATCCCTGTGCGGCTTGAGAGGCCCAGGTGAGGAGATCATCGGGCGATTCTAAGATATCGACTGGAACTTCGTAGTAATTCTTGAGCGTCTGAGTGGACGTGGGTGTGAAGGGCTTCATGCCCCGGTCGCGATAGTGAGGTGCGGTCAGTCGATCGGTTTTAAAGTAGAGCCGGCCCTTGTGGATGATCCCGAAGAACCGGTCTCCTTGGTAAAGTCCATATCCGCCGAACATGGCACGGGAGGTCAGGCCTGGCAGCCCGCTGAGCTGATCCAGCACGAAGTCCCTAAACCCGTCTCGTTTCGGTACCATGGCGGAGGTCAGAGGGGTTTGCGCGCTGTGACAATCCGCACAGCCATCGGGAATACGATGCGGCCACCGCGTATATAGTTGGATGCGGCCTGAGTGATGCGCTGCTTGACGTCTTGTTTCTGCGCGTTAGTCAGCTTGGCCATCAAATTTTGGACCGGCGCGGCGATTTCCATCAGGCTGGTGTAGTACTCCTCAGCCGACGCATAGGACCATTCCGCAAGGAACTCCTGATCGGTCACATCGATCAATCCTACCTGCTGAAAGATTCCGGCGAGCTCGCCCGGTTTGGCCAATCTGAAAATCCCCGGGGCGGCTGGATCCGGCGGTGGCAGCTCGATGACTTGTTTGATGGCGGCCATCGAGAGTCCGATCGAAGGATTCTTTTCCGGCACGGACCAGACAGCTGCTGCGACCCAGCTTCCGGGTTTCAGAACCCGTCCAATCTCTGATGCGGCTTTGGGAATCTCAGGGAGAAACATCAGGCAGAAGCGACTCGTCATGGCGTCGAACGAGTTGGGCTCAAACGGCAGCGTCGTGACGTCGCCGGTTTTGAAGGAGACGTTGGTCAGGCCGAGACGCTTGGCTTTTCGATCGGCGGCAGCCAGCATATGCTCGGCGAGATCTATGCCGACCACGCTGCCGGATGCTCCGACAGTTTGGGCGCCCAGCAGGGCGGGGTAGCCGGTTCCGGAGCCGAGATCGAGGACGCGGAGACCCGCGCGAAGGCGGGCGTCGGCGATGAGCCGATGGTTCAGAAAGGCCATCTGCTCGTCGAACACGCGATCCCACTTTTCCCAGCCGCCGGCGACACGGTTCCAATCCTGACGTTGACCCTCGATGAGTTGCTGTGCGGTCGGTTGTGGAGCCATGGGTTACCTCTCTCCGTGTGACGAATGACCATTGACGAACGACGAGTCCGACTTATCCGCCGCTGAGGGCGCAGACGATGTAGATCCGATCCTCAGGCTGAAGCGGTGCAGTCAGGTGCGAGAGCTGTTGGTCGTTCACGAAAATTCTGATGTGCGGTCTGATTGTATCCTGTTCCGTGATGATGCGGAATCGAATGCCAGGATAGCGTTGATCCAATGCCGACACCATATCCGCCAGCGTCCGGCCTTCAGCCTCCACCTCAGCCTTCTGCTTCGTATAGGACCGCAAGGCGCTGGGGATATGGATCGTCATCGTCCGAGTGCGACCGCTTCGACCGAATAGATTTCGGGCAGATGCCTGGCGATGCAGGCCCAGGTCGCCCCCTCGTTCCGGCTCGCCCAGATCTCACCCTGCGTCGTGCCCACATAGAGCCCGACGGGATCATGTGCGTCGCGGGTCATGGCCTGACGTTTCACCGTCCACCAGGCGCCCGACTTCGGGAAGCCTTTGTCTTGGCGCGTCCAACTCTTGCCGGCGTTCTTAGTCGTAAACGCGGCGGGCTTGCCACCGGGACTCACGCGCGGCCACACCGTCGATCCGTCCATGGGAAAGACCCAGGCCATGTCCGCATTACGCGGGTGCAGGACCATGGGGAATCCGATATCGCCGGTTTTCTTGGGCATGTTCTTGCCGATCCGTACCCAGGTATTCGAAGGCCGGTCGAGGCGGTAGATGCCGCAGTGGTTCTGCTGATAGAGCCGGTCCGGATTGCTGGGACAGAGCCGGACGCAATGGGGATCGTGGAAGGTGACGACGGCGGGATCGAGCCCCTCCACGATGTCGAGTCCCTGCACCAGAGGCACGAAGGTCTTGCCGCCATCGACAGATTCATGCACGCCTCCGCCGGACATGGCGAAGTAGAGATGTGTGGGATCGCGCGGGTCCACGAGGATCGAGTGCAGCTTCGGGCCGTCCGGCGTGCCGTCCTGCACCGTGCCCATCCACTCGCGGTATTGCGGATCGTCGTTGATAGAGGAAAACGGCTTCCACGTGACCCCTCCGTCATCGGAACGGAAGAGGCCCTGCGGCGAGGTGCCGGCGTACCAGGCGTTCGGTTCGTTCGCGTGGCAGGGCGTCAGCCAGAAGGTGTGACCCACCGATCGGCCCTTCTCGCTTTCGTGAAGTTTGGGAAAGGCCGGCGGAGCCGGCGATTCCTTCCAGGTTTTCCCGGCATTGGTGGAACGATAGAGCGTCGGTCCCAGATGCCCTGTACTGGCCGCCATCAACATCGTGCGGCGGTCCCGCGGGTCGCACACGACGTGATGGATGATGTGGCCGAGGAAGATCGGAGCCGAGAGTTTCCATGTCCGCCTCGTCCGGTCGCTCTTCAGTGTGAATGCGCCTTTTCTGGTGCCGATCAACAAGGTGACGGCCCCGCTACTGGCTGGTGCGGTCGACAGTTTCATTACCGGCCTCCGATCGACGACTACTTCAAGGTTTGTAATGTCTCTCGCAATTCTTTCAACTCGGTGCTCAGGAGATCCAAATGCTGGTCGCGCTGCGGTTGCTCGTCTTTGAACTTCCACAGCCGACCAAATATGGCGCTGAGTTCTTTTTTGTGCGTTTTGGCCAGGTCGTATGCCGGCGTTTTCGACTGTGCCTCGGTTACCCCGCAGAAGGAATCCATGAGGGCGTGGAGCTGGTTGTGAAGGTCATCGAACGCGGTATCGACGCCCTTGCCGCCCTTGGCTTTCGCCGCCGTGGCTTCTATCATATTTGTCAAATTGATCATCGTCTCGACGCCGCTTGCGCCTTTGGCCTGCGTCGCGTAGTCGCCCGCACGAGGATAGAATAGATAACTACAGCCACTGAGCCCGGTCAGCATCAGGGCCAATGCCAACATGCCAATCGTCCGTTGCATAAGAAGCCTCCTTAGGTAAACGTGTAAGGTCTCTAGTCAAGCATGTCGGCCTATCCAGGTCAATGCTGTGGCATCACGATTTCCTGGTATAGACGATCTCGAGGAACTTCATTTCCTTGCCACCATGGCCGTGCGTCCCGTACATCTCGAACGTTTGGTTGTTGGCGTCCTGGATCTTCCAGACCGCGCGATGGGACATCTTGCCGCCGCCCGGCTCAGGGTGCGACCCTTTCAACGTGATGGTCTTGCCGTCGGCGCTGGCCGTGCCCTCCATGAAGAAGATCCCGGTTCCCATGGTGTCGATCCAGGCGGTGACATATTTCTTGGTCACGTTGTCGTATCCGTCGATCCCGATACCGGAGAAGGGCTGCCCCATCATCTGGGCGTTGTATTCCTGGTAGAGAAATCGTCCATCCAGCAGCATTTTTGTTTCCGCGGTTCCGGTGGATTCCGTCGGCGGCTTGCCCGGTTCCATCCATTCTTTGGTCTGCGTCGTCCAGCTTCCGGCCAGACTGGCAAACAACTTGTGCGGCTCGCCGGGCTGGGCCAGCTTCTTCCAGAGCTCCATCATTGCCTGCTGGTCCATCGGCTTTTCGTGTTTCTTCTCTTTGGCGAGGGCCGGCGAGACGGTCAGCATCAGGCACAGAGTTGTGATAGCGAGATTCATGATACGCATGGCGGCCTCCTTGGTTTATTTCTCAGCCAATTGTTTCAGATTGGCCAAGCCGGTTTCAAAGTCTTTTCCGACCATCTTGTCCATGCCCATCACCAGATCCATGACCTTCATGATGAAGGGCTGCGGGCCATGCATGGCCCAGGTCACGCTTGTCGCAGACTCGCTGCCTTCCACGGTGAATTCCGCTTGGTTATGGGCTTCAAACGGTTTCAGAAAGTCGAGCTTGATTACGACCCGTGATGAAGGAACTGTGCTGATGATCTCCATGCGTCCTGTACCGACATCGTTATTGCCGTCCCAGTCGAGCGCGGCGCCCGCCCCCTGAGGCGCGCCGCTATAGGATTTCTTCATCGCCGGGTCCATCTTTTCCCAGGGCGACCAGGAGGCCCACTGATGCAGATCTTGGATGAGTCCGAAGACATTCTCCGGCGGAGCCGCGATGGTTGCCGTCCGTTGAACCCGGAACGTATCGGGCTTGGTCGCAGCATACATGAGAGCGGCTGAGATGAGGCTCACGGCGAGGATCAGGATGTTCTTCAGCATGACTCCCTCCTACTTGTTGTGCGCAGTCTGCGCCCGGACCTGCTCCTCTTGCTCCTTCAACTCAGGCGTGAACTCAGCCCCGAAGTCTTCCGCTTCGAAGACTTGACGCAGTTCAATCTCGCCTTCGTTGCCGTCGCCGGCCGGATTCTGGCAGCGCGTGATCCATTCGATCGCCTCGTCCTTCGACTGCACTTGCCACAGCCAATAGCCGGCAATGAGCTCCTTCGTCTCAGCGAAGGGACCGTCGATAAGGGTGCGCGTGGTTCCTGAAAATTTCACGCGAGTGCCTGTGGAGCTGGGCTGAAGGCCTTCGCCTGCCAGTAGTACCCCGGCGTTCATGAGTGCTTCGTTAAACTTCCCCATCTCCGTCAGTAACTGTTCGCTCGGCATGACGCCCGCCTCAGAATTCTTCGTGGCTTTGACCAGAACCATGAATCGCATCGTGAGCCCTCCTCGTACGCAAATCAGTCGAATGTATTCGTGACGACTCTATGGGTGTTCATAGGCCTGCTGGAGTCCTTGGATATCGATCTTGTCCATCTGCAGCATGGCCCGCATGACTCGGTCGGATTTCGCGTCATCCTCATCCTGCAACAGCTCGCCCAATATAGATGGGATAATTTGCCACGACACCCCGAATTTGTCTTTTAGCCAACCGCAACGTCTCGGTTCACCTCCGGCCGAGAGCGTTTCCCACAGCTCATCGACTTCCTCCTGGGTTTGGCAATCCACGAAGAAGGAGATGGCCTCGGTGAAGGGGAATTGCGGGCCGCCGTTTAAGGCTATGAACTGTTGCCCATTGAGATGGAATGTGGCGGACATCTTCGAGACGCTGTCGATCTTCGAATCCTTGAAGATCGACGTATAGAACCTGGCGGCCTCTTCGGCTCTGCCGTCAAACCATAAGAACGGAGTGATTGTGGGCATGGCGGTTGCTCCCTTGCATCGAGTCACATCTCGCAAGAAACGGTTTTGTATCTGGATGTAATCCTCTGAGCTCAGCACCTTCCCGCTGCGGGCAATCCCGTGATCTCGATCAGCGGCCTTACCTCGACGGTTCCAATCCTCGCTCCAGGAACCCGAACGGCGACCCCGACCGCCTCGCTGAGACTCCGCGCGTCGATCAGGAAATAGCCTGCGATCTGCTCGCGCGTTTCGATGAAGGGGCCGTCGGTCACGAGCGGTTTGCCCTCGCGTACTTTCACAATCACTGCGGTACCAGCCGGATGGAGCGGCGAGGCATGGACGTATTGTCCTGCGGCATGAAGCTGATGGGTCAACTCGATAGAGTCGGCGAGCAGTGCCTGTCGCGTCTCTTTCTCGATCTTTTCGAACGCCTCTTCGTCATGATGCACGATCAACAAGAATTTCATGGTATGACTCCCGGCATGATCGCGATCGTTCGCTGATTACGCACAGCCGTCTTCTTTTAGCGGCCGCACCTCGATGCTCCCGTACTGGGCTGCGGGAAACTTCGAGGCGATCCGTACAGCATCGTTCAGGTCTTTGACGTCGATCAGCAAGTAGCCGCCCAGCTGTTCCTTCGTTTCGGCAAAGGGCCCATCGGTTGTGGAGACTTTTCCCCCTCGCACCCGCACCGTCGTGGCGGTTTCTACCGGGTGCAGAGGCGAAGCCGCGATGAACTGGCCGTTCTTCTGCAGCTCACCGCAGTAGGCCATGGACTCGTTCGAGAGCGCGACCCGCTCGTTTTGGGGTATGGCGTGGAGTGTTTTCTCTTCAAGGTAGATTAGGCAGAGGTATTTCATGGCATGTTTCCTATGAGTGATCCGTGGATCTGTCTTCGTTATGCAGCCCGCTCGTTCGGTTCCCAGAGGGCGAAGACGTTATGTTCCGTGTCCTCGCAGATGGCGAAATAACCCATGTGTGGCACCGCGGTCTTCGGCTTGCAAACCGTGCCGCCGAGTTTCTGGACTTTGGCCAGGGCCTTGTCCACCGATGGGACGGTTACGTAGACCGTAATGGTGTGCCCGGGATGCATGCGGGGTAAGAGCCCGCCGTCCGGCGAGGCATCCTTTCCGCCGGTGTCGATGTGCCAGTAGTCGGCGATGGCCGCGGACAACTTCGCAAATTTCCAACCGAATAACGACGTATAGAACTTTTTTGCCCGTTTCAGATCGTCTGCGGGAACGTCAAACCAGCAGACATTTGCCGCCTGCAGGGGCTGCTTCACCTTTTTCTTCGTCGGCTTCGCCATGGCATCCTCCAATGAGTCCTTCATCCTGCTGTCATGAGATTGTCGCTGGGAGATCTCAAAATCGACATCGCCTCAACCTTCTTGGAATGGACAAGGATTAGTCCATCTGAATCAAGTGCTTACGAGCCTGCATCCAGATGTGTCTAGCCGATTGAACTCGTCAAATCGGCCAGCCGTTTTTCCAGAAACCGCCGCTCCGGTTCCTGCTGTGTCAGGCTCAGGGCTCGTTGGTAAGAGGTGCGGGCCTCTTTCGTCCGTCCCAGCCGCCGGCAGAGATCCGCTCGCGCGGCATGGGCCAAGTGATAGGCGTCCAGATCGCCTCTCTTCAGAATGGCATCGACCAACTCCAGACCGGCGAGCGGATCATCGCGCATCGCCACGGCGACCGCGCGGTTGAGTTCGATGACCGGCGAGGGTTCTGCTCGGAGTAAGAGACTGTAGAGTTCGACGATCTGCTGCCAATCCGTTGCGGCGGCGGTCGGGGCTTGTGCATGTACGGTTGCGATCGCAGCTTGAACGGTATAGGGTCCGACCTGGCCTATCGAGAAGGCCCGCTGCACCAACGCTACGCCCTCTGCAATCTGCTCACGATTCCAAAGCGACCGATCCTGATCTTCCAAGAGAATCAGTTCGCCAGTGGCTGAGGTGCGAGCGGCCCGCCGTGAGTCTTGCAAGAGCATGAGCCCCAGCAGTCCCAGTACCTCTGCGTGCGGGATCAGTGTGGTCAGGACTCTCGTCAGACGAACGGCCTCCCCACTGAGATCGTGACGTGTGACTGCGTCGCCAGATGAGGCAGAGTAGCCCTCGTTGAAGACGAGGTAGACCACTCGGAGCACGGCGTCCAGTCGATCGGGCAATTCTGTTTCGGACGGCACTTCGTAGGGAATGCGGGCGTCGCGGATTTTGTTCTTGGCCCGCACGATGCGCTGCGCGACGGTTGGGGGCTTGATCAAAAATGCGCGCGCAATTTCTTCTGTGGTGAGGCCGCAGACTTCGCGCAATGTCATGGCCATCTGTGCTGCCGGTGCCAAGGCCGGATGGCAACAGGTGAAGATCAATCGGAGCCGGTCGTCCTCGACATGCTCGTCCTCTTGTGGCTCGGCATCGAGCCTCGTTGTCAGTTCCGGTTGTTTGGCGAGCTCCGCGACCGATGCATCCAGTCGGGCGCGGCGTCGCATGCCGTCGATGGCCTTGAAACGACCGGTTGAGACGAGCCAGGCTCTGGGATTGGCGGGGATACCTTCCCGTGACCATTGTTCGACGGCAATGGCGAAGGCTTCGTGCATCGCCTCTTCGGCTACGTCGAAGTTGCCCAGTAGGCGGATCAAGGTGGCCAGCACCTGCCGCGATTCCGTGCGGTAGATCGCCTCCACCGTTTCACGTGCCTGATTGGAAGCGTCATCGGCCATGGCAATCGATCTCTTTCACGACGGAAAACATTTACCAAACGTCATTAGCAGCTTCGGCGAGCCGGTGAGACGAATCGTGCGTATCAGCAAGGCCCAGATGAGGCTGCCTTCTTTGCGTACAAACCGAAGCCATGTCTGGCTGTCGGCGGTGAGGCGCAGATGCGGGGTGCCAATATGACCGTCCTGCACTGAGATGTTCTTGTTGCGAATAGTAACTGTGGCTTGCCGCGTTTCGGCACCGGTGAAGCTAAAGTGATACGTCGCGTCGAGACCCTCTGCTTTCCCTCGTTGAAAGGCGTGGGGAAGGCCGGCCAGGAACTGCTCGATGGAGGAGGGGCGAAGGCCGTTGCCGACCCGTCGAACGGTCTTCTGGGGAAAGCGCTTGGCCACGTGCGATTCGGCATCGGACTCTGGCACGACGTAGATCGGCTCGATCTTGTCCTGGAGCGGTGTCACGACATCGGCGGTGAAGGCCTTACGATTAGCCAAGAACGGCGGAATGACTTCCTCTCCAGCGGGACAGACGGCGAGACAGTAGGCCGCTTTGTAATTGGCGCCGAAGGACAGACTCTGCCACATGGAGGTGGTTTCGGCGTCGCTGACTTTCTGCCGGTATACCGTCGCATTTGGGCTGTCCGCGATCCGTTCGACCCAATCGGTAAAGCCACCCATAAACTCCCGGTAGTTGTGCGTGTAGCAGGCGGAGAAATCGAAGTGGCCGTCGGCCCCGATGGCGCCTGTCGGGCAGGCCGCCACGCAGAGTTTGCATTCGAGACAGGGGTTGTAGGCGATGGGGCTGTCGTAGGCGCTGATCTCGGCATCCAGCACGATGGTGCCCAAGAGCATGAAATTGCCGAACTTTGGATGAATGACATTCCGGTGAATGCCCATCTGGCCGAGTCCAGCTTCTACTGCGATCGGTTTGTGGGAGATCACCCAGATTTTTCCGGGAAATCTGTCCATTTCCATCGGGAATCCCATCGAGGGGTTCAAGGCTCGCACCCCGCGAGCCTCAAGTGCCTCCACGATGGTTCGGGCGATGTCATTCACGCGATCGCCTGCATGATGAAACTCTAGGTTGGCGATTGACCGAGCCGGATTGCGAATCGGTTCGCGGTTCATCCGCACGACGAAACTGATGAAGGACTTAGTCTGCGGGAAGAGGTGAAGGATATCGTCGCGTTGATCGCCCAGAGCCGGTCGTTCCAGCTCCACAAAGCCCACGTCGTCGGCCCCTGTATCGAGACAGAGCTTCCGGAGCAATTCCGCATTCAATGTGCTCGCTGAAACCTGGGTAGATCGGTGGGAGAGTTTTCCTCGGACCAGTTGGACCGTTGGGTGATCATCCAGCGGCATGGGCATTCCTCCAGTCATCGGTCACGAGCGAGCATTCCGAACAGATCAAAAAGAGATGTTGTTTAATCCAAAATCGACAATGCCGTCTCCGCAGTCTGTCTCACTACGTCGGCCGGCGTGCCGGCTTTGATCATGACGATGGTGCCTTGCATCATCGTGACCAGGACCCGAGCCAGCGCACGAGGGTCTTTGTGTTTCGCAAGTTCTCCCTCGTGCTTCGCGCGCGCGAGCAGCTGAAAGAAGCCCTCTTCCGCCATCTGCAGCCGTCCCGACACTTTCAGGGCGATGTCTTTCTCATGTGGCCCCAGTTCTACCAGCGTGTTGGTCATCATGCAGCCTCGGCGTAACGGATCGGAGAGGCCGAATTCCAGCATGGCGCCGATGAACTGGCGAATGAGAGGAAGTGCCGGGCCCGGCTGGCTCAAGATGGAGAGCCTGTTGCCGATGCCGCCGCCGGAGCAATAGAGGTCCATGGCCCTCAGGAATAGTTCGCGTTTGTCGCCGAAGGTGGCGTAGAGGCTCCCGCGATTGATGCCCATCGCGTTGAGCAGATCTTCCATCGAGGTGGCTTCATAGCCCTTGTGCCAAAAGACCTGCATGGCCTTCTCAAGCGCCTCATCCGGGTTGAATTTTTTTGGGCGAGACATGCGATGTCCATCCTCTTCTCACGCGAAAGGACCATATCACATATTGGAACGATCGGTCAATAATGGATACGTGAAGATCGCGGCATGCTGCTGTCAGTGGAAGACTTATGCGTGTGGGTAATTTTCGCAATGTACATGGCGCAAGGGCCTACGTAGTTTTAGGGAACCCTTTTGTTTTCTATACAATCGCGCTCGCGTTGTATTACAACGTCACAGTTGCCGAAAGCCGACAATCCGGATGGGAGAATGCCGGGCAGGGGCGATGTCATTCGTTGTAGAGGTGGAGTTCGCGCATGAAGCAGATCTTGGAGTACGTACGGTCGTTTGGGAAATCGTTGCTGCGGAAGGCAGGCGTGCCAGCAGTCGAGCACGCGATGCATGATATCTCCTGGCAGAGTAGACCTGTTCTTCGAGTTGAGCGTCGACGGGAAACTCGAAACCAGAGAGTGAGTCCCTGTACCTATGGTTTGATGCGTTCGGTGGATCGTGATGGTGTGGTACTCGAAGAGGGGCATGGCACGGCAGTGAGCGACAGTCCGACCGGACTGCGGCTCCTGCTCGGCGTCGCTCCAACCAAAGGGCAGCTCTTGGAAATCCAAACCGGCAACTCAGCGATCAAGAACGCAGTCTGTTTGGCAGAAGTCTGTTGGACGAAACCCCTGAGACAAGAATCGCAGGGCGCGCTCTACCTCGTCGGCTGTCGTATAAATTTCGGTAGCACGCACGTGTGAGGCCATTCGGGAGGCCTTCCCATCTGTGACCAGCCCACCTCTCTTTCCTCCATCACTCTGATCCCGATGCCTCTAAAAATCGTATGCGTGATCGAGGTGTACTCCTTCCTGCTTCAGGCTCGGCAGAGTCTCGTGCTGTTGTCCCATGGGAACCAAGCATGTCATACGCTTGAGCTGCAGAGGATTGTCTCGAAGAGATCTCTATAGCGCGGCATGATATTGCCTCCTCCTCTTCCATTCGGATAGGCTTTCCGACAGATGGATCAATGTGAAACGCGAAGGGGAAGCGTCATGCCTGACAGACGGCAAGTCATCGAGCATATTCGACAGGCCTTTCGCGAGACAGAGCGTCCCTGTGACGCCTTTCTGCAGGACAGCCACGAGGGCTGTGAGCCGGGCGAGTCGGTTGTCCCGTTTATGGGCATCGCCGATTGGTCACAGCTTGATCCTGCGATTCTGGATACGAGCTATACCGCGCTCAGTTTTTTCTCCGAAGGGGGCTTCAGGTATTTCCTCCCGGCCTATCTGATCGCAGACCTTGAAGCGCGGTTGCAGACTGCCGATCCGGTGTTTCATCTCACGAATGGTTTTTCAGACAGGGTCCTCAAGATTCCTGCGGGGCAACGAATCTATGAGAAGAGGGTTGGCAAATCGGCGTTTGTGAATCCGCAGCGGTATGGGGCGATGACCTGGCGGGATCATGCGCGTTGCCAGCTCTCCGTCTTCACTAGAGAGGAAGCCGAGGCCATCGTGGCCTACCTGGAATATAAACGGGACCAGGATTCCCACGGGCTCAATGCACAAGAGATCAATGCAGCCCTCGACGGTTTCTGGCGTGACCGGGCTGTAGCGGGACCCACTCAGCAAGCCATCAGGCAGCATCTCAAGGAAGAAGCCGACTATCTCAACGATATCGGGGGTGGAACGAATGGATAGGAAAGGAGCGATTCAATGGCGACAGGCCGACTGACTCCGGCGAAGATCATGCAACTCGGGATGGGGTTTTGGGGATCGAAGACGCTTCTCAGCGCGATTGAGCTCGGGCTCTTTACGGAACTCGCCAAAGGACCGCTAGATGAGGGGGCATTGACGAAGCGGCTCCAACTCCATCCTCGCAGCGCGAAGGACTTTTTCGATGCGTTGGTGGCTCTCGGCATGTTGAAGCGGACTGGAGCGAGGTACGCAAATACGCCGGAGACAGCTAAGTTTCTGGATCGATCGAAGTCTTCGTATGCCGGCGGTATCCTCGAAATGTGTAACGCACGGCTCTATCCATTCTGGGGTTCGCTGACGGAGGGCCTTCGCACCGGCAAGCCGCAGAACGAGGTGAAGACAGGCGAGGACTTTTTCGGTACCTTGTATGCCGATCCTCAACGGTTGGAGGGGTTCCTCAAGGCCATGACCGGCTTGAGCATCGGCACCGCACAGATCATTGCCAAGAAGTTTCCCTGGAAAAAATATAAGACGTTTGTGGATGTCGGTTGTGCGCAAGGCGGCGTCGCGGTTGAGATCGCGCTCGCGCACAAACATCTGACGGGCGGGGGGATGGATCTGCCGGTCGTGCAGCCGGTGTTCGAGGCCTACGCGCGGGAACGGGGCGTCGCGCAGCGGCTGCGCTTTCACTCTGGAAATTTCTTCAACGACCCCTTGCCGACGTGCGACGTGATCATCATGGGGCATATCCTTCACGACTGGAATCTGGACGAGAAGAGGCTGCTCCTCCGCAAGGCCTATGATGCGCTGTCGCCGAAGGGTGCGATCATTGTTCACGAAGCCCTCATCGACGACGCGCGGAAACAGAATGCGTTCGGGCTGCTCATGAGCCTCAACATGCTCATCGAAACGCCCGGCGGATTCGACTTCACCGGTGCGGACTGCCGAACGTGGATGAAAGAAGCCGGGTTCAAGCGGACGCAAGTCGCCCGGTTGGCCGGACCGGATGGCATGGTCGTGGGATTTAAGTGAGCGATACATGGGCCAGCAGCGCCACTTTCCTAATGATTGCGGCAACGACTCTCGCTCTGACTGCCTGTAGCCAGTTCGAGCCGCGAGACAAGCGGTTCTACTACCGGGCGCTGTGGAACTTCTCGCTGCGCGAGGATCTGGCTGAACTCGACAGCGAGTTCAACGGGGTCGATTTCGGCCATTCCAATCTGTACGAAAATCTCCTCCTGACAGGCGGCAAGGATGTCCTGGCTATCGAAGACCGGGCCCGCAAAGAAACGCTGGCCTTCATCGCCACCAAGCCCCGCATCAATCCTAACGAGGAGGCCATCGCTCCGACCTACATGAAGCTGGCCTGGCGCGCGCAGAATACCTTCGACGAAGCCCATGCCCTGCATCGCGCCACCTACGACATCATGGCTTCGGATGAGCCAAACAAAGACCGCGCCATTCGAAACGTGCTGGCGTACTACCAGGAGAGCGCCTACGCCATCACGGCCAAGCGGCTGGACCATCACCGCCTTGATCGGTTTCCCTATTCCAAGACGTTCCGCAACCGGTTCCCGCTTTTCAATGCCACGATCTGGTCGTACCACTATCTGCAAGTCGCCGTGTACGATCCCTTGCAGGCCGCACCCGATCTCGCAGCGAAGACGCAGGCGGTGCGGCCTATTCTCACGACCTATCGCCGCTATCTTGAGCAGCCGCCTGTGGCATGGACTTTCATGCCGCTCACGGCCGAATTGAGTCCTTCGTTTGCTGCCCGTTATCCGGAGATCGCCAACATCTTCGACAACCTCCATATGTTGCACGACAACATCAGCGACATCCTCGCGAGCGAACAGTTGCCGACCTGGGACGCGAAGCGGACCGAGATCTACCGTATTCTGAATGCCTATTACCTGGCGAGCGCGGATGCGACCAATCCCATGATTGTGAAGGAGCAGGAGCACCACCATTGAATCAGCCGGTCCTACGCGCCATCAGACCGTTCGTCGTGCTCCTGCTGGGGCTATGGCCTCTGCCGAGCTTCGCCCTGGATCACGACAATCTCGACCCGAACAGGCCGATCGGGATGGAAGACGCCTATGCCATCCCAAAAGGGGAAATCGGGATGGAGAGCGGCGTCCGCTTCAACGATCGGCGGGAGGGCCGTACGCGTGTCACTTTCCAACCGCAGATCATCTATGGTGCCTTCGACAACGCACAGATCGAAATCCAGGGCGACCTCGTCACCGAGCCGAACACCCTCGTCGGGGCCACCAAGTCCGGAGACCTGCATCTGGGTCTGCTCTATAACTTTAATACGGAAACAATCACTCTGCCGGCCTTCGCCGTCCGCGTTGAGACGGATCTCCCCACCGGTGTGAACTCCAAAGGCGTGGATACCCAGATGACCGGCATCCTCACCCGCTCGTTCGGGCGGCTCCGCGCGCACCTCAATGCGGGTTACACGATTCTGGGCTCGCCACAGGGGCAGGAGCGGCCGGGGGTCTATCGTGCGGTCGCAGCCGTGAGTTACCCCTTAGGGTATCCCGACAGTTTCCGCGACACGCTGATCGTCAGCCTGTACACGAGGCAGTCGGACCAGCGCGGCCAACGCAACAACACGGGATGTGAAATCGGCCTGCGCCATCAGCTCACCTCGCGCGTCGTGCTCGACGCGGGGCTCGGCACCGAATTCTATGGACCGACCGATCGCGCCGCGCTGCTGGGAACGGCGGGCGTCTCGGTCGGATTCTGATCCTTGTGGGAGGACCCATCTGGCGGATCTTTTCCTCATCCTGCTAGAATCTTCCGCCATGTCGGTCGAAACCTTTACCGCGCAAGTCGAGTCGGTCACGCATCTCACGCAGGACGTGTGCGAGCTTGATTTGCGATTGATCGAGCCGAAGTCCATCACGTTCAAGCCCGGTCAGTTCATCTCCTTCGAGATGCCGCATCCGCAGACCGGTCGTCTCATGACGCGGGCCTATTCTATCGCCTCGCAGCCCAGCCGCTCCGACGTCATTACCCTGCTGTTCAATCTCGTGCCGGGCGGAGCGGGCTCAGGATTTCTGTTCGACCTCAAGGTGGGGGATAAGACATCCTTTAAGGGACCGGCGGGGAGTTTCTATCTGAGAGAGGATCCGGGGCGCGATTTCCTGTTCATCGCCAGCGGCACCGGTATCACGCCGATCCGGTCTATGTTGCTGGCGAATGCGGAATGTCCCGATCCGAGACCGGCCACTTTGTTCTGGGGCCTGCGCAGCCAGCGGGACCTGTATTATCAGCATGAGTTGGCCGAATTGGCTAAACGGAATCCGACTCTTACCGTCGTCACGACATTGTCCCGTCCCGAACCTGGCTGGTCGGGTCCCTCAGGCCGCGTTCTCAGATTGATCGAAGAGCGAATCGCGTCAGTCAAGGATCTGGCCGTCTATCTCTGTGGGAATAGCGCCATGATCGCCGAGGCCAAGGCATTGCTGCAGCAAAAAGGCCTCTGCCCCATCTACCGAGAAAAGTACTATGACGATACAGGCGCACCGGAGGATTAAAGCAATCACATGCACCGGCTCAAAGACAAAGTCGCGATTGTGACTGGCAGCAGCAGCGGCATCGGCAAGGCGATCGCACTACGGTTTGGGGCCGAAGGGGCGAAAGTCGTCGTGACGGCTAGGCGGATGGCGCTCTGCGAACAGACGGTCGTACAGATTGTGAAAAGTGGTGGCGAGGCTTGGGCTATTCAGACCGACGTGGCCGATGAGCGCCAGGTGGAACGGCTGGTCCATGAGACGGTCACGCGTTATGGGCGGCTCGACATTCTCGTGAACAATGCAGGGGGCATCGCGGGCGGGCGGCTCGCCGAAACGACGACCAAGGCGTTTGACGAGGTCTTGAACGTGAATCTGCGCGGCACGTTTTTTTGTTGCCGGGCGGGATTCACACAGATGAAGCAGCAGGGCGGAGGCACCATCATCAATATGTCGAGCGTCGCCGGATTACAGGCCTGGGCCGGCACCGGTGCCTATAGCGCCTCGAAGCACGGGGTTCAGGCGTTGACAAAATCGCTGGCCGACGAAGGCCGGCCCCATCACATTAAAGTCAGTGCCATCTGTCCCAGCGGCGTGGCAGACGAACTCGTCGATGCGCCGCCGGATGAGATTCTCCGGAGCGAGAAGATCGATCCCTTCGATATTGCGGAGACCGCCGTCTACTTGGCGACCTTGGGGAAATATTCCGTGGTGCATCAGATCGTTATCGATCGACTGGGCGCCGACTGGTGACGATCGCTCCATCTGTTACACCGACTCAGCCGCGGCAAGCCGCGATCCTCTTCATCCTCATCACCGTCATGCTCGACGTGCTCTCGTTCGGGATCATCATTCCCGTCTTGCCGAAGCTCGTCGAGGACTTCATGGGGGGCGATACGGCGCAGGCGGCCGTGATGTACGGCCTCATGGGCACGGCCTGGGCGCTCATGCAGTTCGTCTGTTCGCCGATTCAAGGCGCGCTCTCGGATCGTTTCGGGCGGCGGCCGGTCGTGCTGCTGTCGAATCTCGGCCTCGGCCTCGACTACATCTTCATGGCACTCGCGCCGAGCGTGACCTGGCTCTTCGTGGGTCGGGCCATTTCCGGCATCGCCTCATCCAGCTTCAGCACCGCCGGCGCCTATATCACCGATGTGACGCCGCCGGAGAAACGAGCCGCCGGCTTCGGGATGATCGGTGCGGCTTTCGGCTTAGGCTTTGTGCTTGGCCCTGCAGTGGGCGGTTTGCTTGGGGTGATCGACCCGCGTCTCCCGTTCTGGGGCGCAGCGGCGACCAGCCTGGTGAACGCCTGTTACGGATTTTTCGTTCTGCCTGAATCGCTCCCGCGCGAGAAACGTATGGCCTTTGCATGGAAGCGGGCCAATCCGGTCGGCTCGCTCGTACTCCTCCGGTCGCACCGCGAACTCTTCAGCCTGGCAGCCGTCGTGTTCCTCGGCTATCTCGCGCATGCGATCTTGCCCAGTGTTGCTGTGCTCTATGTGGGGTATCGCTATGGCTGGGATGCGACAGCGATCGGCTTCATGCTGGCCGGGTCCGGTGTCAGTACGATGCTGGTGCAGGGTGTCCTGATCAAGCCTCTGACTAGGTGGGTCGGGGAGCGCAGGACCTTGCTGATGGGATTGGGCTGCGGAGCCATCGGGTTTTCGGTATATGGTTTTGCACCCAACGGGTGGATCTATTGTGCTGGTATTCCGGTCATGGCCTTCTGGGGCATGGCTGGTCCGTCCGCGCAGTTCTTTATGACCCGCCGCGTGAGCGCCTCGGAACAGGGCCAGCTCCAAGGGGCCATTGCGAGCCTCTCCGGTATCGCCGGTCTCATCGGACCAAGTCTCTTCACGCAAACCTTCGCCTTCTTCATCCGTTCAGACTCCTCTCTCAGCACTCAGGATTCAACGCTCAGCACGTCCCTGCATTTCCCCGGCGCGCCGTTTCTGCTCGCGTCCGTTTTATTGCTGCTTGCCATGGCACTGGCCTGGAGGGCCACGAGGCCAGCCGATTGACAGCGATTTGAGCGGCCAGTAGTCTAAGAACAGAAGGAGGATTCATCATGCCCATTCTTCTTGCTCTGTTTCTCGTCCTTGCCGTTGTCACTCCATCACAAGCCGCAGAGGAAGCTCAGCCGGCCGCCACCACTGCGGTCAAGGCCGATGTGATGTATTGGGAAGGCGATGAAGTCATTGTGAAGGAGGTCTCCGGTCGGGAACTGCGCTTGCGCGTGACCGCGGAGACGAAAATCACGGGCGTTGCGGGCGGACGATTGAAAACCGGCGACAAGGTCGCGGCACAGGTTGCGTCCGACGGGCATGCCCTTTCGATTGCGGTACAGATTCCAGACGGCGGGATGGCCCCCGGGCCACGCTGACCGGCAGTCTGTCGAGGCGGTAGTGGTGTCTGCCGGGTTATCGGATCGTTTTCTGCTGAGGGGTGGCGCGGCATCGTTCGGTCTGGGGCTGAGCGGCGATCAGTGCCAGTTTGTCTCCTCTCCGGAGTGATTTGATCGCGGCCTCACGTGTCAGCGCCGCGCCTTTGCTGTCCTGATGCTCGGTATATCGTACGGTGACCGGACCGCGGTGTTTCGTGTATTTGGCGCCTTTGCCTGTCCCATGTTCTTCCACTCGCCGCGCGAGATCGTTCGTGATGCCGGTATAGAGACTGCCGTCCGAGCATTCCACGATATAGACGACCCACGTCATGCCGATGATTCCATTGTGTGCCAGGCGTTGGCCGACGATAGTATCGTGGAAATAGAGAGCGCGTCAGCCTGTGAAGTCGATTGTATCAGGGTGATGGTCGATCTGCAGAAAAGAGCCAGTGCTCAGGTGTTTCGAGGTCGGAGGTTGGAAACCTAGCCGAGCTCATGACGAGGTCACGGGTCTGGTTTCTCAAATAATAGCTCGTCTTGTCGGTGCAGCAGGTCGTTCCTGCGACTATCCGTTTGTCAATTTTTTGCGTATGCTCTTTCTTGTCGCAGGCTAGTGCTCGTCACGGGTATCGCGGGGGTTATATGACAGAACCGGAGTACGTCTTTCATCGAGTCGAAGATCAACGGGAACTGGAGCGGCTTCGCGCCATCGAGCGGGTGTTCGATCCGGCGAGTCGGCGGCGATTGCTGGCCGCTGGCGTACAACCAGGCTGGAGATGTTTGGAGGTGGGGCCCGGGGCCGGGTCGGTTCTCAGTTGGATGAGCAACGTGGTTGGGGCGACAGGGCGAGTGGAAGCAGTCGATCTCTCCACCAAGTTTCTGCCAGGTGCATGGCCGTCGAATGTGGCGGTGCGGCAAGGCGACATTCGTACGATACCGCTGGGCGACGCGTCATTCGATCTCGTCCATGCCCGGTACGTGCTCATCCATCTGCCTGACTTTCAAGTGGCGTTGTCGCGGATGCTCGCATCCCTCAAACCGGGCGGATGGCTGATATTGGAAGAGCCTGATTTTTCTGCTTCGCGAGGCGTGATGGGCGAGCTCACGCAGATGGAGGCGGTGCATAGAGTCAACCAGGCCATCAAGGTGATGTATGACGCATTGGGGATGGACTATGCGCTGGGGCTTACGTTGCCCTCGCTCTTGCAGCACAGAGGTGTGACCGGGCTGATGGTGGAGAATGACGCGCCCCTCTCCTCCGGCGGGTCCGGTATGGCGACGATCATGAAGATGTCGGCGCTGCAATTACGCGAGAAATATCTGGCAACCGGCGTCGTGACGGAGGAGGACCTCGACCTGTATTGCCGCTTCGCCGACGATCCTCACGCCTGGGCGATCTACTATGCCACCGTGGCGGTGAGCGGTCGGAAGCCCTGACAGGCGATACCAGGGCCTCCGGAGAATTGGATGAACGATGGTGAGTGGTGAGGAGTTGATTGCTGAGGTGGCGAGGCGTGGACCGTACGAGCATGGCACAGTGGTCGGGAGTCTTTTCTCGCCAGCACTGGGCCATGAAGACTCCCGACCGTCCCTGTGTCCCCGTCGTTAGTTCAACGGGGGAACTACCCCGGCAAACGTCAGCAGGTCGGTCATATGAAACTCGCCCGGCGTCGCAGAGGGCAATACGGGTGTCCAATGTGGCCTGGCGGACAGATAGGAGGTGTCATCGGCCTTCAAGAGACCGATAAATACTTCACCGACGATGCGGCCTCCCACAGGTCCTAAGCGAAGACCCTGTTCCATCAACTCCGCTTCTTTCAAAATATAGAACCAGAGAGGTGTGCTCCGTTCCATTCCAAAGGGCGTGAGCGCATTCAGTTGCGTCGGCGTCAACACCGGAAGTCCCATCCTTTGCGCAATCGCCTGACCGGACGGGATTCCGAAATTGACGTGGCGCATCAGATTGCGCGAGGCCAAGGACTGCACGCCGTCGGCCGGCAAGCCCGGAGCAGGTCCCCGTGAGCCGGGGAGCAACATGACGACAGTGGAGAGTGTGCCGTCGATTTGCTTATTGGGGCGGACGTTTCCATCGCCAAAGTTAAAGAACGTTTGCCAATCCACAAACCGGCGAGGCGCGCGTTTTGCGCCACGCAGGTCGCTTGGATCCGGATCGTTGGGGTCCTGGGCATCGTCGAAGAGAAACACGAAGAATGGATTGTGCCCCATATCGGGACGTCCGAAGTTGAGGCGGTAGCTGGGACGGATTTGTGAATGGCCGAACCGATAGGCCGCCACCGAAAACTCGATCGGCATCTGCGGATTGTCTCGATCGAACCGATAGAAGCGGATTCCACTATTCAATATGTCATCCACGCGCGCTTGCCCGATGGTCAGCGGCAGAAAATCGTGCAGGATGATCCATTGATAGTGCCAGCGGACCTGGCGTCGAGCCTCCCTGAACAGTTTCTCGGCTGACTCTCCGGCGTTCGTTGGGTCGGCACGGAGCCGGTCTGTTACTGCATTGTGAAACCGGAGCATCGCCACATGGAGCTGCGAGAGGATCACGTTCTCGTCGTTGCGCCTGTCTCCCAGAAACGCTGAGAGGGTATTCGGATCGCGCGGGAGATCGAATCGGATCGCTCCGTTGCGCGAGAATTGCTCGGACCCGGGGATGGCCTCGACGCGCAACTTGATGACGCCGGAACTGAGGTCATACAACTCCGGGGACCGTTCCGGCCCGCCGCCATACACACTGTCCAGATCGAACTTCGGCGTCCGAAAGTTGGTGGTCTTTTTGGGATTGGTTTTTTCGAGCAAGGGAGAGTTCGGATCGAAGGTAATATCGTGGTCGAGAAATTGGCCGAGGAACGTCATGCCCGCCGTCATATTGGGATTGTCGGGATTATTCGGACTGAACTGGGCAGGATTCGTAATCGACAACACCGGATCGCTGAGGATATCCAGGGCATCGATGAGGCCGCCTTTTTCTCCCAGCTTCTTGGCCTGGTCGCGAGCCGCATCGGTCTGCGGCGCAAAGGGAGGTAACTCAGGAAACATCCGCGTAAAGGACATCTCTCGGTCTCTTCCCCGATCCCTCTCTCCATCGTCCGCCACAGCGATACCAATGAGTGCGGTAGAACAGAGCGCCCCTGCTAGCCCGGCGAATAGAAACGTCTGACGATAATGCGGCATCCTGGCCTCCTTCCCGTTGTTTCACTCGTGCGACGATCCTGGATGTGATCATTGTCTCCCAGGGATAAACGCGGTCAAATATAGGTGAGAGCAAAAAGTAAACCACGGAGTATGTGCACGGCAGATCGTCTACTTTCCGAGCGAAAAGCGTTAGAAAAAGTCATCTTCAGAATAAGGGCTAATGGAGAACTGTATGCAAAGGTGTCCCCTGTTTGACACAATCATACACATTGGTTTCACTGCCGGAATCCATCGCCTTATATAAGTGAATCAAGATATAGACGCACCACGTCGGTTTGGCGGCTCCGCGCGGGGCAATCAGAGGCGATGCAATCTTGACAGGTTCATGTGTCGAGTCTAGCCTGATCGGCCAGGCATCGTTCGAAGACGTGTCAGAATATTATCCACCGAGGAGGGCCAAGCATGAACCAGAAGAGACGCATTCACGATGCAGTCGTGGGAATTGTCGTGACGGCTGGAGTCGCGTTGGGACATTACGTCAGCGCCCATTGGCTGATTCTGCCGGTGGTGATCGGTGTCACGCTGATTCAGAGCGGGATCACGGGTTTTTGCCCGGTCTACTTCCTGCTCGACCGTCTCCTTCCCTCCGAGGGCGCAGCTGGCTCGTCCAGTTGCTGCGCCAAGTAAGCGAATCCGTTCAGAGGTTCCGTCTGTTCCCGCTCAATGCAGTGACGGTGATGCACTGTTTTCATGGACTCTCACCACCGAGTTTGTTACGACAGGCTATAACACCTCTGGAGTCGACGCACTGTGTCCTTGATCCACGGCCTGTCCTTCAAACATCTTCGCGGTGATCTCTACGGCGGTCTCGTGGCGGCGGTGGTCGCGTTGCCGTTGGCGCTGGCCTTCGGGGTGGCATCCGGAGCCGGTGCGACCGCCGGGCTCTATGGCGCGATCTTCGTCGGACTCTTCGCCGCGCTGTTCGGCGGGACTCCGGCCCAGGTGTCCGGTCCCACCGGCCCGATGACCGTCGTCATGGCCGGGCTCATTGCGCAATTCGGACAGGAGCCGTCGCTGGCCTTTACCGCCGTCATCTTGGGGGGAGGCTTGCAGATTCTCCTTGGCCTGAGCGGCGTCGGCCAATACATCACCCTGATGCCCTATCCCGTGATTTCAGGATTCATGAGCGGGATCGGCATGATCATCATCATCCTTCAGGCCGGTCCGCTCGTCGGTCATGCGGCTCAATCGGGGGGAGTGCTCACCACGCTGGTCATGCTGCCATCGTTTGTGGCCCATCCTATCGTGGATGCGCTGGTGCTCGGTCTGGTCTCGTTGGCCTGTGTCTACGGCACACCGGAGCGGCTCGGAAAGATTGTCCCGCCACCCTTGCTCGCGTTGCTCGCAGGCACGATCCTGGGTGTTGTCGCCTTTCCAGGCGCGCCCGTCATCGGACCGATCCCGACCAATTTCCCTCTACAGGTCCTTCCCAGTCTGCATCTCGATGCGGTCAAGGTGGTGATCGGCCAAGCCATCGTGCTGGCGGTCCTTGGCAGTATCGATAGTCTGCTGACATCGTTGGTCTGCGACAACATGACCCGCACCCGCCACGATTCCAATCGCGAGTTGATCGGGCAGGGGATCGGCAACGCTGTGGCCGGTTTTTTCGGGGGGTTGCCGGGCGCCGGCGCCACGATGCGCTCCGTCGTGAATATTCGCACCGGCGGGCGGACGCCCATCTCGGGATCGTTCCATGCTCTGATCCTGCTGGTGGTGCTCCTCGGGCTCGGGCCCTTGGCGGAACGGATTCCACTTGCGGTCTTGGCCGGCATCCTTGTCAAAGTCGGCGTCGACATCATCGATTGGCGCTTCCTCAAACATGCCGTCCAAGCGCCTCGCGCGGATGTGACGATCATGGTGGTGGTCTGCGGCATGACCGTCTTAGCGGACCTGATTATGGCCGTGGCGGTCGGCCTGGTGTTGGCCAGTGTGCTGTTTGTGAAACGGATGGCGGATCTTGAATTGATGAACCTCCGGGTGATCACCGACCGGACGGGGGAATCCTCGCTCACCGAAGAGGAAGCCGCCGTACTCGGGCGCCACGAGGGCCAGATCATTCTCATCCATATCGACGGTCCGATGAGTTTTGGCTCAGCCAAGGATATGGTCCGTCGCCTTGAAGGCGTGTCGCGGTGGAGCAGTTTCCGGGTCGTCGTGCTGGACCTTTCAGATGTCCCGGCCATCGATGGCACGGCGGCTCTGGCGGTGGAGGACATGATTCGCATGGCCCAGTCCTATCACCAGCATCTGGTGCTCGTAGGGATGCAGCCAGTCGTGACCAAGGTGCTGTCGGGGCTCGGTGTGTTGCAGTTGTTGCCGCCGGACCATCACCATGCCAGACGGCTCGATGCGCTCCGGCATGCGGCGCAACTGGCCGCGCCGACTTCCGAACAACCGCATCCCCCCTCAGGCCTGCGCTAGCGAAATCATCGCGAGAGGGTTGTCCTGAAATCCACAAATCGTTTCTCGATCGGTGGGACCTTGTGTACAGTGTGCCTCAGGAAGGTGAGGGAACGTATGGGAAACGACAGCGCAGGTAAAGACAAGTTCATCAACTTTCGCGAGCATGCCAGGCTCCGCATCCCCGTCCCCTTTACCTGTTCAATCGCTCGAAAAGGCGTGACACGCTGGTTCAGCAAGGACAGCCTTGGTATCGGCGTAGTCTACGACGTCTCGATGAAGGGAGCCCGCGTGTCGAGCGAAGCCTCCATCAAACCGGGCGATCAGGTGATGGTGACCTTGCAGCTACCCAAACAGCTCGCACCGGTCGCCGTTGAACGCGCCACGGTCCGCTGGGCGAAGGAACAGACATTCGGATTGGAATTCATGCATCTGACGTTCACGGGTGCCTTGCAACTCAAGCGATTTATCGCACTTCACGCCATACCTTCCGTTTAGCCATTCTTCCAATCTGACGGGCTCACTTGCCCATTATCCCCCTTTCGTGATCACGAATCCTACGGTGAAGGAATCGCCTTGGGGTTGTAGGACGATGACTACAGCAGGAAGACCTCTGTGAAATCGACGAGATAGAGTGATTTCGATCCCGAATGGTGCAGTCGCATCCCTTCGTAGGGATTGGCCTCTCCAGTTAGAACCAGGGGGCGATACATCGAAAGGCCTGATAATCAGGCGGTCGGCTCTCTCTGCTGTGCGGTACGGTGTTTGCTCTCTTTCTTCAAGACTCACGAGGACATCCACCCCGCTCAACAAGACTGGAGGCCTGAAGATGGCGACGCAGACTCTCGACGCAATGTGTTCTCTCAGTGCGGCGATCATCGCGCAAGAACAACATGTGGAAGATCTCGATCTCCAGCAGGCCTCAGCTGTGCTGTCGGCGACGACGGTTCCGCCGGCTCGCCGTGGTGAGGCGCGCGTCGAGTATCGGTCGATGTGTACCTATGAGGTCCTCGAAGCCGATGATGACCAGTCCGTCGTGATTGAACAGGGAGAGGCCTTTGCATTGAACCGGAGCAAGGATGGAATCCTGCTGGTCATGGGCAAAGCTCCTCAGAATACACAATCGATCGAAGTCCATACCTCCCGCTTTGGATGGGGCAAGACGGTGAACGTGTTTGAGGTCCGATGGAGCAAACCCGTTCAGGTGGAGTCACTGGGATATCTGTACCTGGTTGGATGCCGCCGGACATTCGGCCCCTGTCACTACCTCGCGTTTTGACATTCTTCCACGGCTGAGACTCGCGCTCTCCTCACGAAATGCCCTTCCTATGATGTTGGCCGCTTGCCCTTGCTGATCCAGCGGAGGTAAGATCGGCCATTCTCGCCAGTTACATCATCATAAGGAGGTGCCATGGACCGGACGCGCACCACTCCCAAGAAGCCACGAGTCTCTCTTGACCGCAGCATCGAGCGATTGCGCAAGCAACTCGCCGATTTCACGCCCTATCTGGGGAAGGGCACACCGACGCGCAGCCTGGATGAATTCGATCTGGAAACAGAGCGATTGATTGCCGATCTGCTGGGGGAGACCTCCGAGTCGTTGGAGGCCTACGAATATGCAGAGGTGGGCGAGGCTGGTGGATTGGTGAATATGACGGATGAGGCGCCGGAAGGCACTGGCATGGACAGCCTGCGGCAAAGCCTCTTGCAGCGGAGCCGGGTCTTAGAAACCTGTATCTCCGAGCTGGAAGCGCGCCGATCCGACGAACCCAAGAAACACAAGACGGGTCGGCAGGTCCTCACCGGCCCTCAGGTGGCCGAACACATGTCCTTCGAAATCAGGAATGTGTCGCAAGATGCCAGCCTGCGAGACGCGGGGCAGCTGATGCAGCAATGGAAGCTGGGTTCGCTTCTCGTGACGGATCGCCAGTCCTACGTGGGCTTCATCACCGATTCGATCCTGGCCCGCGAGGTCGTTGCCAAGGGGTTGGATCCCAATACGACGCTCGTTAAATCCTGTATGCGGAATCCGCTAGTGGCGATCGATGGCGAGAAGTCTATTCTTGATGCGGTACGGCTGATGAAGAACCAAGCCACGCGGCATCTGGCCGTGACTCAGGATGGAGCGATCATCGGCGTGATTTCTGTGAGCAACATTCTTCGATACTATTCGGGAGTGATGTAACGACAGGTTGTCCGTCGTTCGTGCCATGCAGTTCATCTTGCGAGATGCCGTTCTTGTTCATGCCATCAGCGATCAGCCATTCGCTCTTATCAGAAGGGGAGGTGCGACATGGGTCCAACCAAGGCAATCGTGAAAGAGAACAGGCTCTACGAGGTGGTCGGGGGGAAGCTGATCCAGGACGGGTTCGCCAACCGGCATGAACTCGAAGACTATGTGAACCATCATTATCTGACGCTGCCGGTGGTCGATAATGCGGGCAAGCCATGGCTGCTCGATGGGAAGCCGATCTATTGTCTCCGTGGCTCGCAATACGAAACGGTGAACGATCAACGGATTCAGCTCGCACGTTGCCCGGACTGCGGTGGCATGGGAATCAGGTCAGACGAATTTACAGTCGAGTCGGATTGCATTCGTTGCACGGCTTGCGGGCATGAGTTCGATGCGCGGCTGGAGATGATGGAGACATAGGGGGATGGAGCCTGAGGGTCTTCTGTGCTCGCGCAACGCGCGGCCTCGGAAGGCCCTCGTTGGACGCGCGCAGTAGAAGATCACTCAGCCCCCATCCCTGAAGAGATCACGAGCGAGCTTTGAGGGAGCATTAGATTGCATGCTCGCGGAACGCGCACGATCAGAATGTGCTCGGTCGATGCGCGCAATAGGGGATAGAGCCAGACCACCCCTTGAGAAAAAGTACGAGCGAGCTTGGAGGGCGCAGGTATTTTTTATTCTACGCTTGTACAGAGCCTCTGGATCACACGATTACGAGGCATCGTATTGCTGTGGTGTAGCCTGTTATGGCTCCCTGGCTGCTCGACGCCGCCAGCGCCGCCTCGCAACCCCGACATCGTGCGCCAGCATGCGGACAAAGCTTTTCAACAGCTCCATGCGCAGGAGCAGTCGCAGACTCAAACTGAAACCTCTCCACAGTCTCAGCCTTCTGCCGCGGTGGACCAGTCGTCCGGGCAGGCTCCATCAAACAAGGCCGGTATCCATGTTCCCTTAGCCGAAATTCAACAATCCGACGATGGCTACGTCCGTGCAATCGGATATGGAAACCTTTCAAAGGGGCTCTCGCTCTGCCAACATTCAGCCGACCTGGCTGCACGCGTGGAACTTTCGAAACTCATCCGGGTGAAAGTCACGGAGCGGTCGACCGACCGCATCCGTGAGCGTACGGGGAAAGAGGCCGAGCAGGATATCGAAATCGTCCGCGAAGGACTGGTCAACGAGGTCCTGTCCGAAGTACGGATCGTGGACCGCACCCTACAGAAGGAAGCCGGCACCTGTGCGAGCACCGCGGTCATTCCCAAGAAAAATCTGAGCCCCACGCCGTCCACTGGCGGCAACGCCAACGTCAACAAGCCACAGTAACGAACTGCTCGCCTGGTCCTGCCTGGTAGGCGAACGACGGACCCCGCGTCTCACCGAATAGCCCATCCATCCGAGAGCTCAAATCTCTCCGACAGATGATGACCTGTTCGTAGAGCATGATCGAGCCACATCCGCACGCTTGACGGATCGCCACGGTGCCACGTAATTTTGCCGGTTCCGACCCCTGTCTAGAGTGAGGACGACATGCATACATGGGCTCCGGAACGTTACCGGACCCTCTGCAACATGTTTCTACGTTGGGAGCGAAGTTATATCCGCGCAGATTCAACTCCCCAGTGCATAACATTCAGCCGCGTCTGACCAGAGCCTGAAAGACCTCGTTGGGCGTTTTAAATCCGAGTGATTTTCTAGGTCTACGGTTGAGCAGGCGTTCGACCCTCGCCACCGTCGCCGGGTG
>JAUSMA010000057.1 GCA_030645475.1 Nitrospirota bacterium | reverse complement strand
GGCGCGGGACGATTGAGATCGGACGGCAATTTCGTCTGTTCGTCTATACAGGCTGTATCGAGCTGGGCTTGCGTCAAGCCTGACACCAACGACAGGTTGGCTCCATGCAAGGTCGCCCGGTGGAGATCTGCCGCGTCGAGTCGCGCGCCGCTGAGATCGGCCCCGGAGAACGTGGCGCCTTGGAGGTTCGCTTCTTGGAGATTGGCCTCCATGAGCATGGCATGGCTGAAATTGGAATCTCTCAGGTCCGCTGCGACGAGATTGGCCGATTCCATAGCCGCTTCATTAAATTGTGCGTGATGAAACTGGGATTTCGGGGCGTAGATCTCGCTGAGGTCCGCTTTCGTAAAGATGGTGCCGGTTCCTCTGGCGCCGATCAGCACCGCGCGCGAGAGAATAGCCTCCCGGAAATCCGCCTGGTCCAGGATAGCCTTATAGAGAATCGCCATCCGCAGTGTGCCCGACTGTACATTCGCCTTGATCAATTGCGCACCTTCTAAATTGGCTCCTTCCAGATCGGCCTTCTGCAAGCCGGCCGAACGGAGGTTGGCGTATCGCAGATCCGCCCCGCGGAGGATGGCGTCACGCAGGTTGGCTCCCACGAGGCTGGTATCGTCGAGATAGGCGCTTTCTAAGTCTGCTTCCACCATCAGAGCTCCATCGAGCCTGGCTCCGTCGAGGAGTGCGCCTTGCAGATTGGCCTGATGAAGATTGGCGTGAGTCATGACGGTGTGACGAAGGTCGGCCCCCATCAGGTCGGTCCCTGCCAAGATGGCACGGGAAAGGTTGGCGCCGTAGAAGTAGGTGTCGATGAAGGAGGCGTTCGTCAGATCGGCTGAGGCAAGATTGGCCTCCTCAAAATGGGCCCGCTCGAAGGTGGATTCGTGCAGTTGTGCCCCGATCAGGACGGCGTTGTAGAGGGCCGCTTCGTCGCCGATCGCACGGAACAGATTGGCGTTCGACAATCGTGCATGCCGGAGATCGGCTCCCGCCAGGTTGCTGTCTTCCAAGACGGCTTTCGTCAGATCGGCTCCCGCAAGATTCGCTTGTGACAAATTACTCTGGTACAGATTCGCCTGGCGGAGGACGGCCCCTTCCAATCGAGCCCGCTCCAGATTGGCCCCGGCCAGTTTCGCGTGGTTCAAGTCTGCTTGGCACAGATCTGCGCGGCGATATTCCGGCTGTTCACGGTGGTCGAGCCACTGTCCATGCGATGCCACGATGGCCTGCAGTTGCTTGGGCGGAACGGGTTTCTTGTTGTACGCGCTCTCACAGCGAGTAGGGTGGCTGTCCGTCTTACTCGGCTGTGCCGCATCGGTGATGGCCGATTGGGCGAGGACGAGGGATGCCAGGGTCAGGGTCAGAACGGTGCGTGGTGTCATGCTGATGCTCTCCAAAATGATGTGTGTCTGCTGTGTGAGTTGATCGCTTCAACGTGCCGCTTGTGCCAACAGACGAATGTACGCTACCACGTCCTGCATTTCCCCGTCCGTCAGCTGGCCTCGCCATGCATGCATGGGGCTGAAGACGATCCCGTGCTCGATCGTCCGTAACAGTTCTTCGTCGGATTTCAGAAAGGACGGAAAGCGGTGGAAGTTCGCCGGCGCCACTTTGAGATTTTTCGCGTCCGGTCCATCCCCCCATCCTCCGACACCGTGGCAGGCCTGGCAATTGCGTTGATATACGGCTTTCCCTCGTGCGACATCGGCGGGATATTCTTGTGCCTGGAGGAGCGGCGCGAACAGAAGGCCGATGAGTCCCATGCCCAAGGTGACCCTGAGAGCCGACTTCGCGTTGAGAAAGGGAATGTGCATTACGGCCTCCTTGCTATTGACCATAAAATATATGTATTGCAGCATGCTCAAAAAGGCCGTCCAGCAAGGCCGCAGCGAGTGAAGGGCCGAGGCGTACCCGGAGGGTACGTTGAGGATCTGAACGATGCGAGAACGAAGCTGGTGGCCTTTTTCAGCATGCTACTAGCTTTTCTTGGTCGTGTGGGCGACAAACGACGTGAAAAGTTGCTTCATGTTGCTGCTGCCACATTTCGGGCAAGTCACTTTAGTAGATTCATGTTCCTTCAGGGTCAAGACGATCAACGATTCTTTTCCGCAGTCCAGACAGGTATAGTCGTACATGGGCATGACGTGTTTCCCCCTAGACTTCTGTGATGATGCGGCCGCCCGACGCCGGTTCGCTGTCGCTCCATTCGGCGAGGGCCTCGGCCAACTCCGCGAGCCGTTGCGCCGCGCGGCCGTAGACCGTGTCGGGAGGATACTCCCCATCAAGACCACGCTCGCCGGCCGGCACGCCGGTCAGCAATTCGACGGCCTCTTCGATCGTGTTCACGCCGTAGATCGTGAATTGTCCGCTTTCCACCGCCTCGACCACATCGCGCCGGAGGGCAAGATGTTTGGTGTTGCGGGCTGGAATAATCACCCCTTGTTTCCCGGTCAGTCCCCGTCGGACGCAGGACTCGAAGAATCCTTCGATCTTTTCATTCGCGCCGCCGATCGGCTGCACCTCACCCAGCTGGTTGACGGAGCCGGTCACGGCCAGCCATTGACGGACGGGGAGATCCGCGAGGCTGGACAGGATGGCGACCAATTCGCCCACAGCGGCGCTGTCACCTTCCACTTCAGAATAGGTCTGTTCGAAGGTCAGTGAGGCGCTCAAGGCAAAGGGCTGGATCCCGGCAAACTTGCCGGTGAGGAATCCCGCGAGCGTCATCACGCCCTTGCTATGGATGTTGCCGGCGAGTTCCGCTTCGCGTTGGATGTCGATCACTCCTTTGGTGCCGACGGAGGTGCGTGCGGTGATCCTGATCGGGCGGCCGAAGGCGTAGTCCCCGAGTTCGTGCACGGAGAGGCCGTTCACCTGGCCCACGACCTCTTTGTCCAGATCTACCATCAAGGTGCCTTCTTTGATCTCGTCCTGGACCCAGTGCTCCACCAGATTCGACCGATGGCGTTTGTGCGAGACCGCGGCTTCGACGTCCGTGCGAGTGGCGAACGCATGGCCTTCCTTTTTGGCCCAGTAGCTGGCTTCCCTGATGAGGTCGCTGACCAGGCTGAGGCGCAACGAGAGCCGGTCGTGCCGATCCGCAAATCGGAACCCCTGCTTGATGACCTCTGCCACGGCATCGACGCCGAAATGCGGGAGCCCTTCCTCCCGGCAGAGTTTGGCGACGAAGCGCGCATACTGGCGGTCCTGCCGCTCGCTCCGCACCACCTCGGTGTCGAAATCCGCCTTCACCTTGAAGAGCTTCGAAAAGTCTTCTTCGTACGATTGCAGGAGGTGATACAGCATCGGAGGCCCGACCATGATGACTTTCACGTTGACGGGAATCGGCTCCGGCCTGAGGCCCGCGGTGGAAAAACCATAGAACTCGGCGGGATCTTCGATTTTGACAGCCCCGGTCTTGATCACGCGCTTCAGCGCGTCCCAGGAAAAAGGCTGGCGGAGGACATCCATCGCATTGACGATCAAATAGCCGCCGCTGGCTTGTAGGACCGCGCCGGCCCTGATCTCCATAAAATCGGTGTACATGACGCCCATCTGGGCTTTCCGCTCGATCTTCCCGATCAGGTTGGTATAGGTCGGGTGAGATTCATCGATAACCGGTGCTCCCTCCGTCTGGTTATTTTCGACAATGAGATTGACGAGGTAGCGGGTCATGTCGGGCCGACGAGGCTCCAGTCCTGGAAGGTGAATGGCCGGGCCTTCGTGCGGGAGGAAGTCCTTATAGTGATGAATAATATCGTGGTGTACTCGTTCGAGATAGCCGGAGATCGCCGGCAAGTCCAGGTAGGCACGGCGTATCGTCTCATAGCGGCCCTCCAGGAGATTGGCCACTATTTGGTGGTCCAGCAGGCGCAGTTGGTGCTCGGCTTCTTTCTCAAGGCCGTGGATACGGACGTGAAATTCACGGATCTCGCCTTCGAGTATTTTCCGCCGCTCCGTCATCTCTTGCTGTTCCTGCTCCGTCAGGGCCTCCATCTGTTCGTCCGTCATCGGCTGGCCCTCTTTGAGGGGGGCGAGTCCGAACCCTGCCGGTGTTTCTTCGAATCCAAACCCGCGCGTCAGGCCGAGTTTCGTGAGGTCTTGAAACAGCGCTTTCTTTTTCGACTCCGTGTCCTCAATGATTTTGGCCTTGGCATCCAGATACTTCTTGCTTTCAAATGCGAGGGGAATGTCACGTCGCAAGTTTTCGATGAACGCCGCCATCTCGCGTTTGAAGGCGCAACCCTGTCCTGCTGGAAATGAAAGGCAGACTGGACGCGACGCATCCTGGAAATTATTCACATAACACCAGTCGGCCGGGGCCGGCGCCCCCTGGGCCTGCCGCTTCACCATGGTGCGAACGAGCGTCCCCTTGCCGGTTCCGACCGGACCAGACACATAAATATTGAAGCCCGGGCCCTTCATGTTGAGGCCGAACTCCAAGGCCTCAACGGCTCGCTCTTGTCCGATAATTTCGTTCAGGGGCTCCAGTTCGCTGGTGTCGTCGAACCCCAGCTGTGCCGGATCGACGGTCGGCGACAGCATGGAGACGGGGATCTTGAACTTATCAATCGTCATCGTGATTCCTCGTCGGCTGTTGAAAACGTCCGCCAGCTTCGTTCTCGCCTTGAACGCATCCTCAACGTAGCCAGGGGCTACGCCTCCGGTGCGTTCGTCGGCTGCGGCCTTGCTGGACGACCGTTTTGAACAGCCTACGTGTGTTGATAGAACGACTTGTTGCTTGCCTCAGTCTTCTGTTTCCCAGCTTCCAGAATGGTTTTATGGGACGAGTGGGGACGGACGGTGCACCGTTGTTGCCTGAGGGCCTTTTTCGCCTTCCTCCATGTTGAAGGCAACGTCAGTTCCATTGTCTAGTTCGTCGAACGTGAGTCCCTGCAGCGCGTGTTTGTGAAAATACACTTCCCCCCCGCCCTCCTTGAGGATGAACCCGTAGCCTTCTATTGGGAAGAGTTTGCAGATCACGCCGCGCAAGGGAGGAATTGGAGCCGTGCGCACCTCAGTGCGGCCCCGCTTCTCACGGTGCTTGCGGAGTTCGATGGCGATGGCGTCGAAGGCGGTTCTGATGGCCTCTTCGAACGTCTTGTCTTCCTTGCGGGCGGTCATGGTGTGACGGCCTGGGAGCGTGACGACGATGAGTGCCTCGGCAACGTTGGCCAACTTCTTGTGATGGAGGTTTTTCGTGAGGGTGACTCGCCCATGGATTAAATCGTCATGCCGCTCATGGAGATCTGCCATGCGCGTTTCGATTTCGCTTTTCCAGCGGGGAGTCATCTCGATGTTTCTGCTTTCAACTTCTAGATTCATACGGCCTCCTATTGGAGTTGATCGTGGTCCTCTTGCAGGATGCTGAAAAAATCCGCCAGCTTCGTTCTCGCCTTGAACGCATCCTCAACGTAGCCAGGGGCTACGCCTCCGGTGCGTCCATCGGCTGCGGCCTTGCTGGGCGGCCTTTTTGAGCATCCTGCGGGGACGTCCTCTTCTTCTCAAAAACCTTCAGGCCATCAAAACCCTGCTGTGCCGAATTGGTTTCTCCGCAACCTGCTGGTGGTTGATATCAGCAAGCGATGTGCCGTCCTCAAACGGAGGCTTGGGGTGAGAGGCAAGAGGCCAGGGGTCTGATATTTATTGCCTCTTGCCCCTTGCCGCTCGTCCCTTGCCTAACGGAAGTGGCGCATTTTTCCTCACTGGTCACCTTGGTACTGAAGCTCAATGCGCCAGTTAAACGATAGGCGAGAGGCAATAGGCCAGAGGCCAGGGGTGAGAGAGATAATATTTTAAGGATTTTGCTTTTCCGCTCGCCTCCAGCCTCTCGCCCCTTGCCTGGTATCGTGATGGAACACGACTTGCCTATATCGATGATGATGCTGACGCTAAAGAAGGAATCCCTGGAACGATACCTTCGCGACCGGTTCGGTCCCAAGGCGACCTTGTTGACCTATGGAGTCATTGGAAAAGACAGTTCGCAGGGCACCTACAAACAATATGGCTATGGCACGCCGGTCAAGCTGACATTCCAAGTCGGACGGAAGATTCAGTCTGCGGTACTGGAGACCATGAAGCCGGGTCCCTTCGGCCATGAGCATATGGCTGATCGCGCGCAGGCCATGCTGTGGGATTATGATTCCTATGGCCGGCTGCCGCGCCATGTGAAGGCGCTCGATATCGGCGCGTTTACCGCTGATCACGAACTCATGTCGGTAGCCCCGGCACGGGAGTTCTTTGTCCTCAACCAATGGACGGATGGGAGCAGCTATCATTTCGACCTGGAACGGTTGGTCAAAGGTGGAAGGCTACGGAAGCAGGATCGAGCGCGCACGATCGCCCTGGCGCGCTACCTGGCAGAGATTCATGCCAGAAAACTTCGCGATCCCGACCTCTATCGGCGTCGGCTTCGGGAGTTGATCGGCCACGGCGAATGTATTATGGGGCTGACCGACAGTTATCCCGACCGCTACGAGTTCATCACGACGGATCTCTTGCGCGGGGTTGAGGAAGCCTGTAATCGCTGGCGCTGGCGCCTGCGCGGGGAAACGCATCGTCTGTCGCAAGTCCACGGAGACTTTCATCCCTGGAATGTCTTGTTCCGGAAAGGAACGGATTTTTCAGTGCTCGATCGGTCACGAGGGGAATGGGGAGAGCCGGCTGACGATGTGACGTCGATGACGATCAACTATCTATTCTTCTCACTCTGTCGCTGGGGCACCTTGCAGGGGCCGTTGGAAGTGCTGTTCCGGCTCTTTTGGGACAGCTATATGGAAGCCAGCCACGACCATGCAGTTGCAGAGTCGGCCGCCCCGTTTTTTGCGTTTCGGGGGTTAGTCTTGGCAAGTCCCCTGTGGTACCCCAAGCTGCCGATTGAGGTGCGCCGGACCATCTTCCGGTTTGTCGAACATGTGTTGGATGAGCCCCGCTTCGATCCTGCTCGCGTGAACGAATATTGCGCCGTATAGCGGCAGGTGCGCGGCAAGGGGCGTAGGGCGAGCGGCAGTATTATTTTTCCTCTAGCCTCTAGCCTCTGGCCTCGTGCCTCTAGCCAGATGGGTCATGAAATGAGCCGACCTCAAAGTTTTGCCATCTGGATCACCGGTCTCCCGGCCTCGGGTAAGAGCACGATCGTCTCGGCTCTGAAGCCGCAGCTCGAAGAGCTTGGATTGACGGTCGAAGTGTTGGAGTCCGATGAGGTCCGGCGGATCATCACGCCGACGCCGACCTACTCAGAAGCGGAGCGGGATCTCTTCTATCGCGCGTTGGTATTCACCGGAAAGAAGCTCCTAGCCCATGGTGTGACCGTGGTCTTCGATGCCACGGCGAGCCGGAGGGTCTATCGGGACTTTGCGAGGTCTGTGATCCCTCGCTTCATCGAGGTTTCTGTGGAATGTCCCCTTGCAATCTGTATGGAGCGAGACAAGAAAGGGACCTATCTGAAGGGCCAGCGGGGCGACTCACTCACTGTTCCTGGACTCCAATCCCCCTACGAAGCGCCGACCAATCCGGAGCTCCGGATCGATAGTACCTCCACGACCTCCAGCGATGCAGCCCGTCAGATCCTCGGCTTAGTCAAAGAGAAATTCCTCTAGCAGGATGCGAGGAAGCTCGGTCTTCTCACCCGCATAACGTTCGACATGAGAGATTTGTTCCGGCTTGTAGGGACAAGCTCTCTTGATGGAGGGTTAGACCGCGCTTTAGAACGAGAGGGTGTATTCATTTGGACATGTCTCTAGGTGCTTGCGGCGGAAGAACAACGAAGTAGGTCGGTGTTCCCAACTTCGCAAGCAGGCGAAGCCGGACAAGTGTGGAGCCAGTGCGAGCGTCGTGGCCGAGCGATAGCTCGTGGAGGGAATCGGACGGTGGTTCATCCTTTTCAACGCTTCCGATGTAATGCAGACAGTTTTGCATGTCTTCTCCCACTGCCATGCTTGCGAGCCTTGATCGTTGGGCCGCGACACCCTGTTCTGCGACTATGTATGAAAGTGCGATCTTGGCCAGGAGACTGCAGAACGCCGAGACTTCAGCCTTGGATTCCGGCATGAGCGAGTGAACTCCGAGTTCTTCCGCTAATGACCGCAGTAATTCATGGAAGTCGTAATTGGGTGACGCACCCCGAATCCACAGACGCCGGGTTGCCGGGCCTGCCGCCGCGGATTCCTCAATAACGGTTAGTGCGCCGGGCGCTTCAAAGTAGGGGAAGGTGATCAAAAAGGGGTACCGTTCCTGGGCGACTGGAACGTACTCCCACACGGATGCTTCCGTCCGCTTGATCTTCAATTGAAGTGTTTCGGGTCGGCTGTTCTTTCGGCGAGTTGGGAGGCCGTAGAGCATCCGGAGTGGGCCATACATCGTGCGCAGGCAAGTACGCTCAAGCTTGCTGGTTTTGGTGCTACAAGTAGAACAGCTTGACTGCGGTAGCACTAAACGACCACCAAGCCCGAGAGGGATGATGTGCTCGTCTGACAGTTGGCCCGTTGATCCGCAATAGATGCAGTAACCGACAGGTTTGTAGGTGTACGCCGTCTGATTCGGCAAGTAACCGTGAAGTGGCGGAACTGCGTTTGTCGTGGGCATGGTTCAGGGCCTGTACGGCCTAACAATATTTAGACTGACCTGCAAAGATGCGGGGGTCTGATTTTCTGTCCGAATAGCACACCGTAGGATTTCTTGTCGAAGGTCTGGTGTCCCGGTCCATTCAATAGTGCGCTGTGAATTTAAGGGGTCAGGCCCCATATTTCTCCGACGCCCACTCAATGGCCTGCGGCTGAGCGGCCGCACTTCTCAGCGGTCTGCTCCAGCCGTTTGTTAGCCGCCGGGCCGGGCCACCACTTCTGCTTCTGTCTCCAATCAAAACAATCTGACGTCCAGGTGTTCACCGCAGAGTAGTACAAACCCTTCGCCGTATATTTCAAACTGAGCTAAATCTCCAACGATGCGGACTACTTTGTGACTGTTAATGTGAACGCTTACCTTGCGACCCGCCATCCGGTGGGTGAACTTCCACCACCATTTAGCGGGCTTAACGAAATGATTCAGCGTGAAAATCCTGCCCATTGGATGCGCAAAGCTTTCACCCTCGTAGCTCGCGACGATTTTTTCTACTGAGTCGCGAATGTCGGATAAAAACGCGTAGCCTCTAAAATGACAATAATCGTAGAGTACGTCCCAGACGTTGGCGACCGCTTCCTCTCCACATAAATCGAAATGGACCCATTCTGCCCTGAATCTATCAGGATCGTGCACTGACTTTTGCAGGAGAGCTTGGTATATCAAGGCAGATTTTTCTTCGCCCGCCTTATTGCCAGCAATGTGACTTCCGATTCTCCACGTTGCACTTTTGTCCTTCCCCACTTCCTCTTCAAGGGCTCGATGTCGCGCCGACGAAATGAACACCGGAGTCTTTTCAATAATGAAGTAGGGCATGATGTCGTCTTCGTGCAGCTAACTACAACTAGGCTGATCCGTATACGATTCGGGGCTCTATTTTTCTGTCCGTATAACAGGTCGTGGGATTTTTTGTCGAAGATCTGTCAGCCCCATTACATTCAATGGGGCGCTGCCTGTCCCTCGTGTTATTACGGCATCTTATGCGGATCAGCATAACCCCGCAACCTTCAGCGATGCAGCCTGCCAGACCTTGAATCTAGTCGAAGAAAAATTTCTCTAGAGGATGCTCAAAAAGGCTGTCCAGCAAGGCCGCAGCCGACGAACGGACCGGAGGCGTACCCTCAGGGGTACGTTGAGGATGCGTTCAAGGTGAGAACGAAGCTGGCGGCATTTTTCAGCATCCGACAGCTGGTGCTCAGTGGAACGCCAGCACCGGGCACGGCATCTTGTGCAACAGAGCATGGGATACACTGCCGAGCACGAAGCGAGTGATTCCCTGCCTGCCACTGGTGCCCATCAGAATCAGATCAGAGCGAAGTGTGGTGGCTTCCTGCAAGATCATGGCAGAGGGAGTTCCAAGTACGGCTGTTCCCTGCGCCTGATAACCTAAGGCGCGGAGACGTTCTGTGACGCTGTCGATGTAGCCGCGCGCGCTCTGCAAGGCTTGCTTCTCCAGTTTCTCGGCGGCGGCGGCTTCAACCGGCCAGGGCGGTTGTGTCGAAGGCAAGACGGTCAGTAGCGTGATCTCAACCGGATCGTGGAACGGTTTCAACTGTAGAAAACGAATCGCGGCCTCCGCGTCTGAGAGCCCCTGGAGCGGCAGTAGGATATTTTTCATGGCTTTGACCGGACCGTTCACGATCAGCGTGGCGCAGGGGGCTAGGGTGAGGATGCGGTGGGACACACTGCCAAGCAGCCGCTCCTTGATGGGACCAAGGCCCCGTGCTCCCATCACGATGAGATCGGCCTTTTGTTCCTCCGCCGTCGCCACAATCACTTCTGCGGGAGACCCGATTCGAAGCTGTTTTGTCGAAGGGCCTGCGTGCATGGGGAGGAGGGACTGAACCCGGTCCAGCAGCCGCTCGCCGTCTTCCCTCATGCTCTGTTCGAGAGACCGATAGAGTTCCTCCGCCACCTCAGGCACCATCATGGGATAGGCTGGTCTCGGGACGTCCAGGGCATGAAGCAGGGTCAGTTCCTCTGCCCGGGCCAGGTATTTCATGGCGTGAACGGCCTCATAGGCATTATCCGATCCATCGACCGCAAGCAACGTTTTCATCGGTGCGACTCCTTTGTTGTCGTCACGCCGCCCTCATGCGGGGCAGCATGAAAGTAGCGCTGAAACCAGGCGAGTGCCTGCTCTGCGACCTGTTCAAGTGTGCCGGGTTCTTCGAAGAGATGTGAGGCGCCTGGTACGATCACCAAACGTTTAGGGCAAGCGAGAAGGCGGTAGGCCGTTCGATTCATCTCGATGACCGGCTCGTCGTCTCCCCCGACAATCAATAACGTCGGCGCGGTGACTGACGGGAGATAGGGTTCTGCCAGATCCGGTCTGCCACCCCGTGACACGACCGCCACAATCGATGAGGGATCGCGGGCTGCCGCCTGCAGGGCTGCGCCAGCGCCGGTACTGGCGCCGAAGTAGCCGATGCCCAGGCGCTTCGTCCGATCGTCTTGTTCGAGCCAGCCCTTTGCAAACAGCACTCGATCTGCCAACAGATCGATGTCGAAGACCTTGCGGCGGTCATCGGCTTCATCCGGGGTCAGGAGGTCCAGCAGCAATGTGGCCACCTGTCCTCGCTGGAGATAACGGGCGACGACGTTGTTGCGCGGACTGAATCGTCCGCTGCCGCTTCCGTGGGCGAAGACCACTATTCCGATTGCTTTGGTTGGAAGACCGAGGACTCCTTCAAGAGAAAGGGGCCCTCGCGTAATCCTGATAGTTTCTTCATTCATTGCCGTCCATCACGTCTTCCAAACCGGTCATGGCCACACCGTCGGTTCGATGGCGATCAAGGTTATTCGACGCTCACTGGCATTCCGTGGGGCAGAAAAATAGAAAATAGACTGCGACCGCAAGCCCGAGGAGCACCGCTCCCACGAACCACCACTTTGTTCTTGTCATGCTCGTGATCTCCAACTGTTTCTGAGCAACCAATGTCAGCAAGTCCGATGCCTCCCCTGGAGAAGGGGTACAGGCCGTGAGGGGGTGAGCTGTATCATGAGGAGCGAGAGGCGGTTGGCGTCGTTTGTCTTCTTGCCTCTCAGGGCTAACGGTCCACGTTTCACGGCTTCTGTTGCCTTCCGCCACAGTGTGACTCTTCACTCTGTAGCAAGACACCCCCGCGTAATATGCCAAGAGCCGATGGCGTATGGCTGATGGCCTGACAAGATAAAGAAAGCTGTTGTTTCTACGCAGCTATCAGCCTTCAGCCTTCAGCCTATATCAGTGGCACCAGCCTTGCGATATTAGGGAATGAGTCAATTTTGTGGAGGTGATATGGCTGAGTCGCTGTTTACGAAGATATTGGTGCCGGTAGATTTTTCTACTTGTTCGGAAGAAGCCTTCCGCGTCGCGTTGACCATGGCCCGGACGTTTCAATCCAAGCTGTTGCTGCTGCATGTCATCGATACGAATGCCCTGGCGACGTTCAACCAGCTGGGGCTGTTGGCGGTGCCTTCAGATGCACAGGGCCAGAAGCGGCGGTTGCGTCATCATGCCCGGCTCAACGTGCGGCGGTTGCTTGAGTCAGAATCGGCTGAGGGTGTGGCGGTGACGCGAGTGGTCTTAGAGGGTGCGCCGTTTACGGAGATCGCGAAGATGGCCCGAACGGAAAAAGTGGATTTGGTCGTCATGGGGAGCTATGGGGGGCGCTCGGGTAGCGTGGACAAGATTTTTTTCGGCAGTACGGCGGAAAAGGTGGTGAGGACAGCGGGTTGCCCGGTGTTGACGGTTCCGCTGCCACCTAAATCTCGTCGTTCGTGAAACGTCCGAATCCGGAAACGACTGACGCTTCACGAGATACGCTTCACGGGTTTTGAGTACGCCAGTGGTGGGCTTTTTGAGCATTTTGCCAAAGGGAGGGATACATGAACAGTGAGAAGGTGCAGTGGGGATGGGCTCTGGTGCTGGCGGTCACATGTGGGTTTTGGTGGGAGGCGGCAGCGCCGGTCTTTTCGCAGTCCGAACAAGTCGTTGAGGTCACGATCAAAGACTTTAAATTTGTGACCAAGCAGGGGTCGCTTCGCCTCGGATTCCCTGCCGTGATCAAGGTGAAGAACGAGGATGCCGAACGGCATGACTTTGGCTCGACCATGTTTGAAGGCATTCCCACTCAGATCGAGAAAGACGGGGTGACCGTCTACGGACGGGGTCTGAGCGGAGTGTTTCTTGATCCTAAGCGGGATGTGTCCATTCGGTTCAATATGTCGAGGCCTGGCCGACATGAATTCCGCTGTTCGATCCATCCGAATATGAAGGGTGAGTTGTTGTTGCTCAGTGTGGAGGCGGTCTAGAAAACGTGAAGCGTTTCTCGTAGAGAGAAGAGCGTATGGCGTATAGCTGGCAGCAAAGATTCTCCCCCTCTTCATTCCGAACCATACGCTATTGGCTATAGGCCATATGCTCTTTTCAGGGACGAGAGACGAACGACGCTTCACGAACGACGAGATATGGGAGGGCATCCTTGATCAAGCGAATTTTGTTTGCGACGGATTTTTCACCGTGGGCCAGGCGGGCGGAAGACTATGCCTGTGCCCTTGCCTGTTCGTGGAAGGCGAGCTTGACGGTGCTCAGCATCGCGGAGTTTCAGCCGGGGCTCAATCCCGACTACCCCATCAATCAGCAATACTTGGCGGATCTGCTCAAAACGGCGTCGGCGAAGCTCGCCGATCTCAAAGGCCGGGCGGAGCGGCGAGGCATGACGGTCACGACCAGGGTGGAAACGGGCATTCCGAGTGAAGGGGTGGTCACTGCGGCGCAGGCGGAGGAGTCAGACCTGATTGTCGTCGGGACGAAGGGCAAGACCGGCCTTGCGCACGTCTTGTTGGGCAGTACTGCCGAGCGGGTCATTCGCGGAGCCCCCTGCCCTGTGCTGACGGTACGAACGGATCAGACAGACGCTGAACGGGAGGAGGGTGCCCTGTCGGAGCCTATCGTCCTGGAGCGCATTCTCGTGCCGGTCGACTTTTCAGATTGTTCCCTCGATGCCGTGGAATATGCAGCGGTGGTGGCGCAGCAGGCCAAGGCCTCCCTCATGTTGCTGCATGTGTTGGAGCCGGTGTCCTATGGCTTGGATTTTACCCTCGGCCATAGCAGGACACGCGAGCAAGTGCGCGAGACCTGGACGAAGCGACTGGAGGAGTTGGCCTCTTCGCTCAAGATGACGGGTATTCCGGTCGCATTTCAACTGCGGGGCGGCGTTCAGGCCGATTCAATCTTAGATTCAGCCCAGAATCTGCCCTGCGACCTGATCGTGATGGGTACGCATGGACGCCGCGGCATCTCGCATGCCTATTCCGGCAGCGTGGCGGAGGCTGTCCTGCGAAAAGCGCCCTGCCCTGTCCTGACGGTGCGGAGCCTCAAGCTCGGACCCGGCTATAGCCGGGTGATTCCGGCAGCAATGTTTCCCTTAACGCACAAGTAATCAAGGAGTAAGTGATGATGGGTACGATTAAACCAACTGGAAAAGTGAAACCTTCGAAGCGTTCGGCGTTGGCGGCATCGCCACAATCTATGGAGCTGCCGGATAGCCTGTGGGAGCGGATTTCAAGAAAAGCCTTTGAACTGTGGCAGGAGCGGGGCTATCGAGACGGACACGATCTCGAAGATTGGTTTGATGCCAAGACCATCGTGATGGAAGAAATTCATGAAGCTCGCGAGTGAAACGACCGCCGGCTTCTGGGTGCCTCTCGCCCCCTCGCTCGAGGCGCTACTCGCTCGATTGGAATCTCTTTCGTTGGAGGCGGGGTTCGCTGCTCAGTCGCAGATAGCATTGCGTCTCGCCCTCCAGCCCTATTTTGAGGGTGGGGTCGGGGCTCTGATGTCCCCGCTGCAGCAGGAAACGACGTTAGCCAACCTCGTCCTCTACGCCGATTTCTATCCGCAGGACGGACAACTGACGTTGATCGAACAGTTGCGCGACGTCATCACGGAGCATATTCCGCAAGAAGAACGAGAGTGGTTGGATCCGCTGAAACATTCGGCTCTCGATCTGGTCGAATTCCTGTCGTTCGATGAACCGGCCCAGCGCCTGGTCTTCCGCTCGCTAGGAAATGCGCGGGTCTATCGCGTGCCGGACGGAGCCTTCCGCGAGGGGTTACAGCCGGGACAAGTACTATTGACGCGGCTGATTCGTGAGCCGGGGGATGTGGAATGGGAGCGGGCGGTGATTGCGGGCGCCGCGATCCGGTTATCCAGCGAGGACGGACAGGGCCTGCTGAACGCCGCACGGGACTATCAGCGGCAGGTGGAAATTTCCGCCGGGTCCTTCGAGCTCGGCGATTGGCCGGAATTCGCCAAGCGTTATGGGCATGTGTTGCTGTGGACCTTCGCCCGTATGCGGGTTGCCGCGCTTGTCGACGCCGTGCAAAGTATTCACTACGTCACAGAAGGGGGGCAGCCCTATCTGTATGCCTTGGCGCTGTACGATCATCATGAGTACGGGTATATGGGTGAGCTGCTCGCAGGGCTTGAAGGGTTCGAGCGGGAAGCGGTGGCCTCTTCCGGCAGTGGAGCATCAGGGGCGAAGGCCCCCCAGCATTGTGTGCAACGAGGGGCCTATGGGCACCTCCAACCCGTGGTGGTCGCACGGTTGATCCTGACGGCGACCCAATTGTGGGTGGAGTGCGATTCGCGTGAGCGTCTGGATACCATCAAGCATGCGTTGGCGTCGACGTTCGGGTTTTCTTTGCATTTCCGTGGCGAAACCTATGTGTCACCGCCTCGACAGATCAAGGAGTCCGAGTTGGCCGTTGAGGAGCCTCTGACGCTGGTCATTTCGGCGGAAGAAGATCGAGCCCTCCTGAACGGGTTCTTGGAGACCCTATATTTAGCATGGGCGGAACGGGACTGTCCGGCGCTGGGCAATCACATGCCTCGTCACGCCGCCACGTCAGAAGCCGGGCGCAAACAGGTTGCGGCCTTGATCGCCGACATGGAGCGACAGGACCCTGGAATCAGGCGCGCGGGTCAGGCATCATTTGACTATAATAAGCTGAGGGCTCATGTGGGGCTCGATGAAATAGGATGCTGAAAAAGTCCGCCAGCGGCGTTCTCGCTTCGCGCAGAGACTCGACGTTGTCGGAGGTCGGAAGCACTGGAGGAGATTTTCCGTTCGCCGAGATCCATTGGAAGGGCGAACGGCCTACACGAAGTGCGGTTTGTACCTCCTCGCCTCTGCGCTCGCTGCGGCCTTGCCGGACGGCCTTTTTGAGCATCCTGAATATTTTTACAGTTATGAGGTGACTCGATGACGATAGGGCACAACTCAAAACTGGCTGACGTGCTCGAACGCTGTCGACCTGTGCCGCCGGCCAGTCCGAACATCCTCAAGACGCTTCTGGCGGTTCAGTCTGCCCTGGGCCATGTGCCGATGAGCGGCATTCTACAGATTGCACAGGTATTGGGCGTGACGGATACCCAGGTTGCCGGGGTTCTGTCCTACTATTCGGATCTCCGGACTCAGCCGACAGGCCGGCATCTCATTCGAGCCTGTATGGGCGAGTCCTGCATGGCCAACCACAGCGCGCGCGTCCTTCGTGCAATCCAAGATCACGTGCGCGAGGTTGCCGGAGATCCCTTAGCGGCAGAGCGATTCACGGTAGACACAATGTCTTGCGCGGGGAACTGCGCACTGTCGCCAACGGTGATGATCGATAACGACATACGTGGAAGAGTCACGCCCTCCGATGTTTCCTCGTTGCTGGAACCCTATCGATAGAGGCTCACTTCTCAGGTGTTCAGGCTGAAGGCTGAAGTGTGAAGACTATAAATGATCTCGCAAGGCACGAATCACCAGTGGGTCTGGTGTTTAGGCTGAAGACCAAACGCCTTCAGCCTATTGACCTGAGTAGTTACGATAGATGACGCCGATACGCCTTTACCTCTCCAACGATACCTCCTCTCGTGCGGCGGGCGCTGAAAAGCTTGCCGATGCCTGGAGGGATCGTTCTGAGATTCAACTGATTCATACGTCTTCGCGCGGAGCCTTCTTTCTCGAACCGATGGTGGAGCGTGATACACCAGGCGGGCGTGAGGCCTGGTTCAACGTGCTGCCGAATGATTTGCCGCGTATCGTGGCCGGCGTGGGTGGGACGAAGGTTGCCGAGATACCGTTTCTGCAACAACAGAACCGCTTCACGTTCGCCAACTTCGGCATCACCGAGCCGCTCGCGCTCGATGAATACCAATCGCGGGGTGGATTCAAGGGATTGGCAGCGGCTCAGAGCCTGTCGCCGGACGCGATCGTCGAAGAGTTGCGTCTCTCGGGATTGCGAGGCCGCGGCGGCGCGGCGTTTCCTGTCTGGAAAAAGTGGCAGGTCGCGCAGCAGACCGAGTCGAAGCAGAAATATGTGGTGGCGAATGCCGACGAAGGGGATGCCGGCACCTATTCCGATCGGATGATGATGGAGGGCGATCCCTTCCGGTTGATCGAAGGCATGATGATTTGCGCCAGGGCGATCGGGGCGACGCGCGGCTATCTCTATTGCCGGTACGAATATCCGGCCGCGGCGCGGGCCATGCAGTTCGCGATTCAGAAGGCGCGTGAGGCGGACCTGTTCGACTGCGACGACTATCCGTTCGATCTTGAAGTGGTGATCGGCGCCGGCTCCTACGTCTGCGGCGAGGAAACAGCCTTGTTGGAATCGCTGGAAGGCCGGCGGGGTGTTGTGCTGGCGAAGCCGCCCTATCCGGCAGTGTCCGGACTCTATGGCAAGCCGACGATCGTGAGCAATGTTCTGACGTTCGCCACGCTGCCCAATATTCTGGCGAATGGCGGCGCCTGGCATGCCTCGCTTGGCACGGAAGGGTCGCGCGGGACGATGGCGCTGCAGATCGGTGGGCGCGTGAAGCAGCCGGGACTTGTGGAAGTGCCTTTTGGCTTGACGCTCCGGGATGTCTTGGATCGATTCGGCGGAGGCATGGCGCCTGGCGCGCGGTTGAAAGCGGTACAGGTGGGGGGGCCGTTGGGGAGCCTGTTTCCCGAATCTCAACTCGATATCCCTATTTGTTATGACGCCTTCGCCGGGGCCGGAGCCATTCTTGGGCATGGGGGCATCGTCGTCTACGACGACGAAACGAGCATGGTCGATTTGGCGCGGCACTTCATGTCCTTCACGGCGGACGAATCCTGCGGGAAATGTACTCCCTGCCGGGTTGGATCGGTTCGCGGGCGTGAAATTCTCGAACGGATTCAGAGCGGCCAGGGAACTGCGGAGGATCTCATTCTTCTATCCGACCTCGGCGAGACCATGAAGAGCGCTAGCCTCTGTGCCTTGGGAGGGCGAGCGCCCTATCCGGTATTGACGGCGATTGAACATTTCCCAGAAGAGTTCAGGCTAAAGCCTAGAGGCTAGAGGCGAGGGGCAAGAGGTTAGGTATGAGCAAGAATTCTCAGCGGAATGTATCCTCGCGCCTCGCTCCTCAGGCCTCTGGCCCGCCGTCAGCAATGACGGTGACCATCAACAGTCACCGCATCACTGCCGATCCCGGCGATACGATTTACCAGGCTGCCAAGAAAGCGGGGATCGTGATCCCGAGCCTCTGCGCGTCCGATCACCTCAATCCTTTCGGGTCTTGCCGCCTATGCCTTTGCGAAGTCGAAGGGCAGAGCGGGACCCCTGCGACCTGTACGATGCCGGTGCGAGAAGGGCTCGTCGTGCAGACCGACACCACAAGGCTCCAACGGCTGCGGCGCAACATCATCGAGTTGTATCTCTCTGAACAGCCTGCAGCGGGACCCGTGCCGGAGGCGCTGCAGCGCCTGGCTGTTTCTTCGGGAGTCCATGCTGTGCGTTATCAGAATCCGGCACGCCGCCAGGCCTATTACGACGACTCAAATCCGTTCTTTGTCTTCGATAATGCCGCCTGCGTGTCCTGTGCCCGCTGCGTGCGGGCCTGCGACGAAATTCAAGGCACGTTCGCACTGACGATGTTCGGTCGAGGTTTTGAGTCCAGGCCAGCGGCAGGGCCGTATCAGCCATCAGCGATCAGCCATCAGCCATTCGCTCTTGGTTTCGCCGATTCCAACTGTGTCTCCTGCGGCGCCTGCGTGAAGGAATGTCCGACCGGCGCGCTCACGGAGAAAACGGTGCTGGAGCAGGGAGCGCTGACCGGAACCGTCCGCACGACTTGTGCCTATTGCGGCGTGGGTTGTGCCTTCGACGCCGGCGTGAGGGATGGTCGAGTGGTACAGATGCTGCCCGCAGACGATGGGCCTTCGAATCAGGGCCATGCCTGCATGAAGGGTCGGTTCGGCTGGACCTATCACGATGCGCCCGATCGGCTGCGAGTCCCGCTGCTGCGCCGCGGCAAGGACTGGGAGGAGATTTCTTGGGAATCGGCCTTGGATCGCGTCGCGCAGGAGTTTACCCGCATCAAGGCCGATCACGGTTCTGATGCCCTCGCGACCATTTCATCCAGCCGGGGCACGAACGAAGAGAATTATGTGTTCGCCAAGTTCATGCGTTGCGTGATCGGCACGAACCACATCGACAACTGTGCCCGCGTCTGTCACAGCGCAACTGTGACCGGGATGATGGAGACGCTGGGCGCCTCGGCTGCGACCAATTCAATTCAGGATTTCGATCTGGCGCACTTGATCATGGTGGTGGGAGCGAATCCGACAGAGTCCCATCCGGTAGTCGGGGCGAGGATCAAGCAGGCGCATCGGCGAGGGGTGCCCTTGATCGTTATCGATCCCAGGCGCACGGAACTGGCGCGGCTGGCCGATCTGCATCTGCAACTGCGGCCCGGCACCAACGTCGCCTTGCTCAATGCGATGGGCCATGTCCTGGTCAAGGAAGGCCTCCTCGATCGGAGCTTCATTGCGGCCAGGGCCGAAGGCCTTGACGACTGGCTCAAGACGGTTTCGGACTGTACGCCGGAATCGGCGGAAGCCATCACCGGCGTGCCGGCCCATCTCATCGCTCTGGCGGCTCGGCGTTATGGGACCAGCGGCGCCTCGCTCTGTTGCCATGGACTCGGTGTGACGGAGCACCGCTGGGGCAGTCATGGGGTCATCGCGCTCTGTAATCTGGCTCTGGCCACCGGCAACATCGGAAGGCCCGGTACCGGCATCAATCCCTTGCGTGGACAGAACAATGTGCAGGGGGCTTCGGATATGGGCTGCCTTCCGACCTACTTTGCCGGCTACCAGAGCCTGGACGACCCGAAGCTGGCCGTGCTGCATCAGACCATCACAGGCCGTCCCATGCCCACGAAGCGCGGTATGAAAACGCCCGACATGTGGGATGCGGCGATTGCCGGCCGTCTCAAGGGGCTCTGGATCATCGGTTATGACGTCGCGCAGACCGACCCGAATTTGAAGAAAGTGCATGAGGCGTTGAAGCAGGTGGAGTTTCTGGTCGTCCAGGATTTGTTCCTCAGCGAGACCGCGAAGTTTGCCCATCTCGTATTACCCGGCGCCTCGTTCCTCGAAAAGGATGGTACCTTTACCAATCTTGAGCGGCGAATTCAGCGAATCAGAAAAGTGGTGGAGCCGCCGAACGGGATCCTTCCTGATTGGCGCGTGGTCTGCGAAGTGTCACAACGGATGGGTTATCCTATGCCCTATCGGCATCCCTCCGAGATCATGGACGAGATTGCGACGCTCACACCGATGTTCGCTGGTCTGTCCTACGAACGGCTCGACCAGCCTGCCGGCTTACAGTGGCCCGTGCCGGCTGCGACACATGAAGGCACTGCGCTGATGCACCGGGAGACATTCCCGAAAGGGAAGGCGCACTTTGTCGGCGTCGAGTACCTGCCGCCTGGGGAAGTTGCGAGTCAGGACTATCCCTTTGTGCTGACCACGGGCCGTATTCTTCAACATTACAATTGCGGGTCTCAAACGCGTCGGACGGATATCCTGGAATTGGTCGATACCGATGTGCTGGAAATGCATCGGACCGATATGGCGGCGTTGCATCTGTACGACGGTGAGATCGTTCGTCTGGTAAGTGCCCGTGGCGAGGCGCTGCTCCCTGTTGTCGGGAGTGAACGTGTCCTTCCGGGGCATCTCTTCACCAGTTTTCACTTCCCGGCTTCGACGGTGAACGAATTACTGTCATCGAGCGCGGATGAAAGTTCAAAGTGTCCTGAATACAAGGTGTCTGCCGTGCGTGTGGAGCCAATCGAACGGGATGAACTCGATCCGGAAGATGAAGCGGAACTGCAGCGCATGCGAGTCAGATTGATTACGTAGCATCGGGCAAGGGGCGAGAGGCTAGGGGCGGTAGTACGCGTTAGCACATACAAGAAAGAAGATATGCTCGACTCTTCCACGCCGGCACACCACCCATTGCCTCATGCCCCTAACCCAGGGCCCGAGGCGCCGCTGGCGGCTGATGCTTACGCTCCGGCTCAGATCGCAGCGCGTGTCTGCGAGATCGGGCTGGCGAAAGTCACCATGCCGGTTCCGACGATGATGGCGCTGGCCCTGCTGGCAGGAGCGTTTATCTCGCTGGGTGGGCTGTTTTACGCCGTCACCGTGACGACCGGGAACGATGCTGCTGTCCCATTCGGGCTTCTTCGTCTCGCAGGGGGCCTGACGTTTAGCCTGGGCCTTGTGTTGGTGGTCGTGGGAGGGGCGGAACTTTTTACCGGGAATAATCTTATCGCGATGGCCTGGGCCGTCGGCTGTGTCCGGACCAGCCAGGTGGTGAAGAATTGGTTATGGGTCTATCTCGGCAACCTTATCGGCGCAGTCGGCACCGCCGCTCTTGTCTTGCTGGCCGGCGTCCAGACCCTCAGCGGCGGAGCCGTCGGGGAGACGCTGATCCAGATCGCCCGCAGCAAGATCGCGCTCGATCCGGTTTCGGCGGTGGCCCGTGGGGTCCTCTGCAACGTGCTGGTCTGTCTGGCGGTCTGGTTGTGTATGGGCGCGCGGAGCGTCACGGACAAGATCCTCGCGATTCTCCTTCCCATCAGCGCTTTCGTCGCCTGCGGATTCGAGCATTCCGTCGCCAATATGTTTTTTCTTCCGGTCGGCATCGTGCTGGCAGCCGGCGGTCCCGCCCCGCTGTCAGTACTCGGAGCATTGAGCAATCTCCTGCTGGTGACGATCGGGAACATCTTTGGCGGGACGATCCTGGTGGCCCTGATCTATTGGTTTGTGTATCTTCGCGGGGAAGGCGAGGGGCATTCGGTACACGTTCAGTGAGGGTTGTTTCCTTCGCGCCGCACTGGTTGCCTCTCGACGAAATGGAGTATACAACCATGGCGCAGATTATGAAGAAGTTGAACCGCCTGCGGTGTTAGTTTTTGTCCGTGATTGCATAACATGATGTCTTTGCAGAGTGTGCACGACCTTTCGTAACAGCTTGCTAGGAGGGCAGATGGCGTTGCAGAGAGCGACCGTTGGAATACTGGTCGGGGGCGGACCGGCCCCCGGCATCAATAGCGTCATCAGTGCGGTTACGATCCGCAGTATCCTCGGCGGCTGCGATGTCGTCGGAATCATCGATGGATTCAAGTGGCTGATGGAGGGGAACACGAGCCAGGTGCGCTCCCTCTCGATAGAAGAAGTCAGTCGCATTCATTTTCGAGGCGGGTCACATCTGGGCACCTCACGGGCGAATCCGACGAAGAAGGCGGAATCTCTTGCCACCGTCTTGTCTGGCTTGATGAAACTGGGCATCACGCGCCTGGTGACGATTGGGGGAGACGATACCGCCTTCTCATCGCTCAAGTTGGAAGAACAGGCGGCAGGGCGGATACAAATTGTGCATGTCCCCAAAACCATCGACAACGACCTTGATCTTCCCGCCGGCATTCCGACGTTCGGCTTTCAAACGGCCCGGCACGTCGCCGTCGAGATCGTCAAGAATCTCATGGTGGACGCGCATACGACGGCGCGCTGGTATTTTGCCGTGACCATGGGGCGGAAAGCCGGTCATTTGGCGCTTGGAATCGGCAAGGCGGCCGGCGCCACCCTCACGGTCATTCCTGAGGAATTTACGGAACGGCCTGTGAAGCTTCAGCGCCTGGTGGATCTCGTGATCGGGACGATGATCAAGCGTCTCAGCGGAGGGCGCTTAGACGGGGTGGTCGTGCTGGCGGAAGGGCTGATCGAGATGCTCGACCCGCAAGACCTGGGTGGGTTGGATCATGTCGAGCGGGATGAACATGGCCACCTGCGATTGGCCGAAGTGGATATCGGCGATGTGCTTCGGCGTGAAGTCGCCAAGGGCATGAAGGCCTTGGGACTGGCCACGACGATCGTCGCCAAGAATGTCGGGTATGAGTTGCGCTGCGCGGACCCGATTCCGTTCGATATGGAATACACCCGCGATCTCGGCTATTGTGCGGCGCAGTTCCTGCTCGACGGAGGCACGGCGGCCATGGTCTCGATTCAAGATGGGCGGTTTACGCCGATCCCGTTCAAGCAGATGCTCGACCCCGTTAGTGGCCGGGCGAAAGTGCGGATGGTGGATGTCACGGCGCAGTCGTATCAGATTGCGCGCCAGTACATGATCCGGCTGTCCAACGAGGATCTCAAGGATCCGGTGACACTGGGCTGCTACGCGGGCCTCGCGGGGCTGTCGCCGGAAGTCTTTCAACGCCGGTTTCAGCCTGTTGTCTGACATGTAACCAACTGTCAATTGAAAGGATATGCAACATGAATGTGCTCGTGGCGACGGATGGATCCAAGTTTGGGAAATGGGGATTGAACTGGGTGGCCAAGCTGCCGTTTGTAGAGCCGCCGAAGGTCACGGCGCTACATGTGGTGGATATCGCCGCGCTCCGCGCACCGTTTCTTTCGCAGCCGGTGATGGCGGGAATGGAGCGGTACATCCAGGAAGAAGTTCAGCGCATGGAAGCGCGCTCGGCAAAAGCGCTTAAGGAGGCCAAACAGCAGTTGGCGTCACTGAAGCTCAAGGGCACAGTCCGCAAGGAGCAAGGGGCGATCGCCCCGACGATTTTGAAGCGCGCCCCCAAACGGGACGGGCTCCTGGTCGTGGGCAGTCAGGGCCTCGATGCCCTCGACCGTTTCATGCTCGGCAGCGTGTCGACGAATCTCATCCATCATGCGGCCTGTCCTGTGCTTGTCGTCAAGGACGAAGCGGTACCGCTGCGGCGGATTACCTTGGCGACCGATGGATCGGCCGCATCGGCCAAAGCCCTGGCGTTTGTGGTGAAGCATTTTCAGCCCGATACGTCGACCGGCCAGGGCGGGCATGCGCCCATTCACGTGAGCGTCATTCATGTGATGCCCTTCATCAAGTATCCGGAGCTGAAGGCGGCAGGCCGCCATCTGGTCGAGCAGAACGTGCGGAAGCTGGTCAAGGTGGGGTTTACGGCTGAGGCTGTCTATCAGCTCGGGAAGCCGGCAGAAGAGATTATGAAAGTGGCGTCCAAGCATCAGGCCGATCTGATCGTGATGGGGGCCAAAGGGTTGGGCGCCATTGCGCGCTTTCTGCTGGGCAGTGTCTCGACCAGGGTGGTCCAACATAGTTCCTGTTCGGTTCTTGTCGTCAGATAGTCTCGCAGCTCTACTCGTGTATCTCGTCTGGTGGGGGAGTGGTCGGCATGAGTTCGCAAGAGGCCATTCCTCCGTCTCCACTCACACCTATGCTCTGGCACCTGCTCTCGCCCGGTGAAGTCGCCACCCATCTTACGGTCGATCCGGACGCCGGTCTCACCGCTGAGGAGGCCTCGCGGCGGATTGCTCAATATGGCCTGAACGACATCCATGAGCGCCCCGCGCGCCCGCTCTGGCGCATGTTTCTCGATCAGTTCACCGACTTCATGATCCTCGTCTTGATCGGGGCGGCGATCATTTCCGGCATCATCGGCGAACCGCCCGATGCGATCGCCATCGTCGTGATCGTCCTGCTTAACGGGGTGATCGGTTTCGTTCAGGAATATCGGGCGGAGCGAGCGGTCGCGGCGCTGAAGTTGCTTGCCGCGTCCACGGCGCGGGTGAGGCGTGGTGGCCAGGTGACAGAGATTTCGGCCCTGCAACTGGTTCCCGGCGACATCGTCTTGCTGGAGGCAGGCAATACGATGCCGGCGGATCTGCGTCTGATCGAAACAGTCCAGCTGAAAGTGGATGAGTCACCGCTGACCGGTGAGTCGGTCCCGATTGAAAAACGTACGGCTTCGTTGAAAGAGGCAGAGGCATCGATCGGCGACCGGGTGAACCTCGCCTACAAAGGGACCAGCGTGACCTATGGCCGTGGGAGCGGCCTGGTGGTCGCAACCGGCATGCAGACTGAATTAGGCCGGATCGCGTCGATGCTGGGGAGTGAAGAGGTCGTGAAGACTCCGCTCCAGAAACGGCTTGCGCAATTCGGGCAACGTCTGGCTCTCGTAGCTCTGGCGATCTGTGCCATCGTGTTTGCCGTCGGCGTGTTGCGTGGGGAGTCGATGGCCTTGATGTTTTTGACGGCGGTGAGTTTGGCCGTCGCGGCAATCCCGGAAGCGCTCCCGGCCGTGGTGACGGTGTCGCTGGCCTTAGGAGCCCGTCGGCTGGTGAAAAAACACGCGCTGATTCGTCGATTGGCGGCGGTGGAAACGCTGGGGTCTGTCACCTATATCTGTTCGGACAAGACAGGCACGCTCACCCAGAACAAGATGCGGGTGGAACAACTGGTTGTAAGCGGTCAGCCGGAGACGGGCTCCACGGGCAAAGAGGAGTCCTGGCGTTGGTTGCTGAAGGCCATGGCCCTCAGCAACGACGCGGCCAGGCATGACGATGGCCACATGATCGGCGATCCGACGGAGGTCGCGCTGTTTCAAGGCGCAGAAGAGAGGGGCTACGGGAAGGCCGAACTATTGGTGCAGGCGCCGCGGGTGGCGGAACTGCCGTTCGATTCAGATCGCAAATGCATGACGACCCTGCATCGGGAGGGCTCGGAGGTCGTGGCCTTCACCAAAGGGGCGCCTGAGCAGGTCGTGGCCCTCTGCGATGGGCAGTTAACTGGCGATGCCAGAACTGCACTCGATACGGCGGCAATCTTAGATCGCGCTGAGCGGATGGCGGCGGCTGGTTTGCGCGTCTTGGCTGTGGCTTATCGGACTTGGCCGGATCTCCCGGCAGCGCTCACACCTGACAGCGTCGAACGAGGGCTGACCTTTCTCGGTCTGGTTGGCTTGATGGACCCGCCACGGGAAGAAGCGAAGGCCGCGGTGGCCCTGTGTAAGTCGGCCGGCATCACGCCCGTGATGATTACCGGCGACCATCCCGCGACGGCCCGCGCCATTGCCTTGCGCCTCGGTATCATCGAGAACCACGATGGAGTCCTGACGGGTCAGGAGCTGGCGAAGTTGCCGCTGGAGGAGTACGAGGCGCGAGTGGAGGGGATCCGGGTCTATGCGCGGGTGTCGCCCGAGCAGAAGATCACGATCGTGAAGGGACTCCAAGATCAGGGTGAGTTCGTCGCGATGACGGGCGATGGCGTGAACGATGCTCCCGCGCTTCAGCGCGCCGACATTGGGATTGCCATGGGGCTGACCGGCACCGATGTGGCGCGCGAGTCGTCGCATATGATCTTGCTCGACGACAACTTTGCCACGATCGTGACGGCGGTAGAGGAAGGGCGGCGGATTTTCGACAATATCCGCAAGTTCATCAAATATGCGCTCTCGTGTAACACCGCTGAGGTCTGGACGATCTTTCTCGCGCCGTTTCTGGGCATGCCGATTCCCCTGTTGCCGATCCATATTCTCTGGATCAACCTCGTGACCGACGGGTTGCCGGGGCTGGCTCTGGCGGTGGAGCCGGAAGAACGAGGTCTCATGGAGCGGCCGCCCAGACCCCCGCGCGAAAGTATCTTCGCGGACGGGATGTGGCAGGATATTCTCTGGATCGGTCTGCTCATGGGCGGCGTCACCCTCGTCACCCAGGCCTGGGCCTACCGCACGGGACATGCCCATTGGCAGACGATGGTCTTCACGGTTCTGACGCTATCGCAAATGGGCAACGTGCTCGCCCTTCGTTCCGAGCGTGCCTCGTTCTTCCAGCTCGGCCCCTGGTCCAATCTTCCGCTTCTGGGCGCGGTGGTGCTGACTTTTGTTTTGCAGATGGGCACGATCTATATCCCGGCCTTGAATCCGATCTTCAAGACCGAGCCGCTCGATCTCGATGAACTGCTGCTATGCCTGGCGCTCTCGTCGATCGTATTCATCGCAGTGGAGATCGAAAAGTGGTGCATCCGGCAAGGTTGGTTGCGCTGGAACTCCAAGCATGGAGCGGGCAACGGAATGCTGAGCTCTGTGCGATGAACGCCGGAGCGACCTCATTGCCTTGCTCATCGTTGGGCGCTTCCCAGCCGGCGGACGCATTCAGTATCTTGTGAAGTGGCGGTTGATTTTATACAGGGAGAACGTTGCGCATGTCGGAACAGCAGGTTGAACCCCATGTTTTTGTCATCATCGGTGGCACTGGCGATCTGACGCGCCGGAAGCTCCTGCCGGCGCTGTATCATCTGCGGGATCAGGGAATTCTGGAAACTCGCAACACGCTGATTGTCGGTGCCGCTTTGCCCGAGATGGGGGAAGAGGGGTTTCGGCTCTGGGCCTTCGAAGGTCTGCAGCAAGCCGGCTGGCGTAATGAAACAGAGTTGCGCGCCTGGTGCGAGGAATGTCTGCACTACCAGACTGTGCATGAAGGAAGCACTCAAGATTATGAGGCGTTGGCCGTATACATTCGAGGGTTGGAGCGTCAGCACAAGATGCCGGAGAACCGGGTATTTTACCTCGCGTTGCCACCGGACATCGTGCCTATCGCTATGGAACGGCTGGACCAGGCGGGACTGCTCAAGAGCCACGGGTGGGTCCGCGTCGTGTTCGAAAAACCATTTGGCCACGACTTTCTCTCAGCCCGGAAACTGAATACGACCCTGCATCAATATATCGAGGAATCCCAGATCTACCGCATCGATCATTATCTCGGCAAAGAGACGGTGCAGAATCTCCTGGCCTTCCGCTTTGCGAACCCGATTTTTGAATCGCTCTGGAAACGCGACACCATCGAGAACGTGCAGATTACCGTGGCCGAAGATCTCGGCGTCGAGCATCGCGGGGCCTACTACCAGCAAGCCGGGGCATTCCGCGATATGGTCCAGAACCACCTGACCCAACTGATGACGGTCGTGGCGATGGAAGTGCCGGTCTCTTTCGATGCCGCGGCGATCCAGAACGAAAAACTGAAAGTGCTCCATTCCATTGCGCCGATTACGCAGCAGGATGTCGTCTTTGGCCAATACACGTCCTGGCAGATCGCCGACCAGACGATTCCTGGCTATCGCGAGGAACGAGGGGTTCCGAAGGATTCGACCACAGAGACTTATGTTGCGCTGAAAGCGGAGATTCACAACTGGCGATGGAAGGGCGTACCGTTCTATCTGAGGACGGGCAAACGCTTCCCGCGCAAAATGACCCAGATCGCGGTGACCTTTCGTGAGGCCCCCACCCAAGTGTTTCGGTCCCTCGATCCAGGGAGCATTGCCCCCAATAAGCTGCTGATTACGCTGCAGCCCAGTGAAGGGTTCTCACTCTGCTTTTCCGTGAAGAGTCCTGGGAGGCCGTTCCAACTGAGCGACCATGCGCTGCAGTTCGACTATGAACAAGCGTTCGGCCAGCTGCCTGAAGCCTATGAGACGTTACTTCGCGACGTGATGATCGGCGATCAGACCCTCTTTGTCAGCGCGGACTTCACCGAAACGGCCTGGCGCCTCTATGACCCGCTGTTGACCGGCGAAAAATCTGTCCACTTCTATAGCGCCGGTAGCTGGGGGCCGAGGGAAGCGGATGCGTTGCTGGAGAAAAATGGGCATCAGTGGGCCTTAGGCTGGTAAGAGGGGAGGGTGGCCTGTTGGTCTCCTGTGCTCGCGCAACGCGCGGTCTCAGAAGACCCTCGTTGGACGCGCGCAGTGGGAGACCAAACAGGCCACCCTCCTTGGGGAGAAACAAGCAAGCTTGGAAGGACCATTGTCCTTGTGCAACACGGGCCCTCAGCAGGATGGGATGAGCGGGCCTGGTCGTTCTCTTGCTTGCAGAACGCGCACGATCAGAATGTGCTCGTTCGATGCGCGCAGTAGAGGGCAACCTTGGCCACTCCCTTTAAGAAATGGTTGGGGATATAGAGAAGGGCCTCGCTCGACGGTAGCAGTTCCTCGCTAACTCTCGTTTCAGGCCTCACGCCCACGTTTTACGGTTCCTGGACCGCGTTCTCTGAGGTGCTGCGGAGATGAGCGATAATGAGTCTCGCGTCGGCGAGGGGGTCTGTGGTGAAGGGGGCTTGGTGTTGACGGGTGACAGGGGTGCTTAGTCGTTCGGCTGCCTGGCGAATGGGAAACGGGAAGGATTCGTCCTGCTGAATGTGGCGGAGATGTGCCATGGCATCCCCGCGCCATTGTGGACGAGGAAGTCTGGCTAACCAGGCGTCGGTGGCGAGTGCCACGGCGCGTCTGGCGCAGACGCGTGCCTTTCCGTCGTTGCGGCCCTGTTGCGCAGCCTCGGCTGCCGCAAGTTCCTGTTCGATCAGTCTCGTGGTCGTCATCCTCGCAGGCTGCTGAAAAACTCGGTGTATATGAAAAACATGGCTAAAATACTCCGAGTGACACTCGTGGTCTGAATAACCACAGGATGTTCAAAAAGTCCGTCCAGCAAGGCCGCAGCGAGCGAGGAGGCGAGGCGTACGGGTTGGTACGTTGAGCCTCTTCGTGAAGCGAGAACGCCGCTGGCGGACTTTTTCAGCATCCTGCTAGGCCTTTTCGATGTGCAGGGGGAAGCCGCTGGTCATTGTGATCAATTGCAGATATGATCCGCAAGCCGTCGCCGTATACTCAGGAGGGTTCGTGGGCGGTTTGTCCGGCTCATCTGGTTTTATCCGGTCCAATCAAATACACGAGACAAACTAAACAAACTAGAGCAACCACTCGGTTTAACGCATTAAGAGGAGCATGAAAAAGAATGGCAGCCAAGATCATTAGAGAGAAGAAAGTGAAGACCGCAGTGAAGAAGGCCGTGGGAAAGAAGAAGACCACGCCGGTTCGACGGGCGAAAAAGTCCAAGGCGGCATCCTCCGCGGTTCTGATTTTGTCCGGCTCCACGCCGCTCCGCCGGAGGAAGGCAGCCGAGACCTTGGCCGAAACCCTCAAGGTCGATTTGTTCCGGGTGGATCTGTCGGCGGTGGTGAGCAAGTATATCGGCGAAACTGAGAAGAATTTGAACAATGTATTCGATAAAGCCGCCGCGAGTGGCTCGATCCTCTTTTTCGATGAGGCGGACGCGCTGTTTGGGTCACGCACCAAGGTCAAAGATTCCCATGACCGATATGCGAACGCAGAGACGGCCCATCTCCTCCTGCGCATCGAGAACCACGCCGGAATCGTGATCCTTACGAGCAATGGAAAGAAGCGCATCGAGGAGGCCTTCTCACCTCAGACTCCGGTGGTCGTCATGGTGGCCACGACGAAGGCCGAGGGGACAAAGAAAAAGTAAGAGGGGCGCGGCCAGACCATCCTTCTTGCTCGCGGAACGCGCACGATCAGAATGTGCTCGTTCGACGCGCGCAGTGAAGAATAGTCTGGCCGTTCCCTTATGGAGAGGTATAGAGAAAAGGAAATTACGGAGCGCTCGCCCGACGGACGCAGTATTGAAGGGAAGCATGAAAAGCCATCGTACTGATCTCAGGAGTATCGCTCGTCGTGCCATGGTCGAACGCGACCTCTTGCCTGATTTTTCTGCCGCGGCGATGACCGAGCTGTCCCGCATACAGACTGCCGCCACCGACTCGCATGCGAACCTGCGTGACTTAACGGGACTGCTCTGGGCCTCGATCGACAACGACGATTCCAGGGATCTCGACCAACTGACTGTAGCCGAGCTGCGTCCGGATCGGTCTGTGAAGATCCTGGTTGCGATTGCCGACGTGGATGCGCTGGTCAAGAAGGACTCCGCCCTGGACGGTCATGCCAAACACAATACGACCTCAGTCTATACGTCCGGCGACATGTTCCCCATGCTGCCGGAAAAGCTGTCGACCGACCTAACCTCTCTCGGTGAAGGGGAAGACCGCCTTGCGGTCGTCGTGGACATGACGATCACGGAAGATGGAGTGGTTCGCAGTTCGAACATTTTTCGGGCTCTAGTCCACAATCACGCGAAGCTGGCCTATAACGGCGTCGCGGCTTGGCTTGCAGGTGAGGCCCCAGCGCCTGAGCGGGTCACGGCTGTCTCCGGTCTCGACGCGCAACTTCGGCTCCAAGACCAGGTCGCGCAGCGGCTGAAAGTGCGACGGCATCAGCAGGGAGCCTTGAGTCTTGAAACGATTGAGGCCCGAGCGGTGTTTGATGGTGAGCTGTTGACCGATCTCAGGGTTGAGCAGAAGAATCGCGCCAAGGAACTGATCGAAGACTTTATGATCGCCGCGAATCAGGCGACGGCATCCTATCTCAAGGGAAAGGGCGTGCCTTCCTTTCGCCGAATCCTGCGCTCTCCCGAACGGTGGCTGAGGATTGTCGAGGTGGCGGCCCGCTGGGGTGAGCCGTTACCTCCGGAGCCGGATGCGAGTGCGCTGGAAGGGTTTCTCGTGAAGCGGCGGAAGGCCGATCCCCTCACCTTTCCCGATCTTTCCCTGGCCATCGTGAAGCTCATTGGTAGAGGCGAATATGTGCTGGACCAGTCGAAAGATGGTGCGCCAGAACATTTCGGGCTGGCCGTGAAGGGCTATACCCATTCCACGGCTCCTAACCGGCGCTTCCCCGATCTCATCACCCAACGGCTGGTCAAAGCGGCGCTGGCCGGAACGGCAACGCCCTATAAGCCAGAAGAATTGAAGTATCTGGCCGGCCATTGTACTGAGAAAGAAGACGATGCGGAAAAAGTCGAACGGCGGCTTCGCAAATCCGCCGCCGCCCTCTTGCTCGAATCACGGATCGGGCAGCGCTTCGATGCCATCGTGACGGGCGCCTCAGAAAGCGGCACGTGGGTTCGGCTCCTTGAGCCGCCGGTCGAGGGAAGAGTGGTGACCGGCACGAGCGGCCTCGACGTCGGAGACAAGGTACGAGTCGAGCTCATCAGTACGGACGTTGAGCGAGGGTATATCGACTTCGTCAGAGTCTGATCGTGAGGCAGTCACAGTATTCTGCTTTGTCCCGTTCAGAGAACAAATACATCAGCCAAATCCGCAGGCCAGATAGATTGCCCCTGCGCGCGGTTCTGGCTTTTTCACACATCCAGTGATCACTCGTTGCGCGTCAGGGCGCCGAGGTTTTCCTTCCTGGCCTGTCAGACTCACGGTTATTGGGAGAGGGGAGGCAGGTAGACTTTGAGGAGGTCTCTCCAACTCACGATGCCGTGTACCGTTCCGTCTTGAGTGACGACGGGGAGACACGACACCCTGTTTTCAAGAAGCCGTTGCGAGGCTGTCTCAACGGTCTCGTCCGCCTCGACCGTGATGGGGTTCCGGCTCATGATTTGATGGGCTCGTTTGTTGAGGGTGGCCCGGTCCCGCTCCAACTCGGAAAGGGACCCGATATATGGACTGATGGCTTTGAGAAGGTCCCGATCGGAGATCACACCCACCAGACGTCCTGACTCCAGGACCAGGAGATGATGGAAATGAAACTCCAAGAAGAGCTCACGGGCTTTGGCGAGGGAGTCGTCCATGGTGATGCTGACCACCTTCTTGGACATGATGCTCTTCACGGTCCGAGCCGGAAGCTTTTCCGTTGGTTTGTCGGGTGGTGTGGCATGAAGGGGGCGTTCAACCATGACGAAAGTATAGCGCCATCGGCGCCTCATGCACAGTGTTTGTGAGAATTGAAGACTCGTGCACACTCCGTTTCACGAAACCTTGAGCAGGAGAGCACCTATCGGGAATCTGGCTCATGTGGTTTTTGCGTTTAACTCGGTTGTCTTGTTCGGGGAACGAAATAAACAAGACAAACCAACCAGAGCAATCAAGAGGTCCAAGAGGGTCACTGTGTGAGGACGCATTTCTCGTAGAGATCTTTCAGTCTGCCTGTCGGATCGTAGCGAGCTTTGAGCTTGCGGTAGGTTGGTTCGTGGTGCAACTGCCAAAATTCTTCACGCGAATAGAATGAATTCGAGTACAGAGACTTTATGCCATTCAGTTCCCGAACCTTGGCTTCTATTTTTTTATTGAAATAGCCCTCCTCGTGATCGCTTCTGACGGCATCCCAGAATCCGAAGTTGACATAGAGCGTCCGGGGATTCATGGGATACAACGGATAGGAGACCGATGGATCATAGGCTGCGACCGGACAGATCCACAGAGGCTTGATCCCGATCTCTTGATTGAAGAATCGTGCAAAGGCCGGTGCATGCTCAATCGGGATCTCCACGTCTTGAATCACCGCCTCTTGCCGTCCGCCAAGCACTCTGGCCCCCAGCTGCGCGATGCGTGAGTGATTGAACAGCTTGCGCAGTTTCCAATAGGTCGTGGAGTTCAGACGCTTCTTTCCCCATAACCAGCGCACGAGCGGATGCTGTGCGAGGAAATGTTTTGAGCACCAGAACCAATCGGTGTCCCATCGCCAGAGATAGTCGTGCGTCGTGAGGTAGTCGATTTTGTTGCGCGGGATCGATTGATAGTAGATGTGCCGATCGGTGTAATCGCTGAGCCATTCGGCTTGGTCGACGAACGTACCGGTCGTGAAATAGAGCCTCTGTTCATCGAACAATGTGCCGTCGACAAAATCCACCTGCCGGTCCTGGCAGACCTGTCCCAGCGCCTGGAAATAGGTTTCGAGGTTCGAGTAGCGCTCGTGCCGTAGTTTGACGAAGTTTTTGACAGGCACGAGCTGCACCTTCACTGTGAGTGCATAGCCCAGCGTGCCATAGGAATTGGCGAAGCCGAAGAACAAATCCCTGTGCTCGTTGTCTTTGGTGGCCACCGCGATGGCTCCATCGGGCAGGAGGACGTCAATCTCCAGTATGGTTTCGTGGACAAACCCGTACTTGAACGAGGAGGATTCGATGCCGATTCCGGCCATCGCTCCGCCAATGGTAATCGATTTCAGTTGGGGGACGACGGCGGGCATGAGCTGGAACGGCAGCGTTTCACGGACGAGGTCCTCGTAGGTCGTCATGCCTTCGACTTCTGCGTAGCGCTCTTTCTCGTCAACGTGGATGACGCGATTGAAGTGGCGCACATCCAGTCTGTGCCGCGGCTCAGCGGTACGCTGCCGGAACAGATTAGATGTGGACTTTTCGAGGGCGAGGGATCCGGTCGTGTTCGATGTATGAAGAGTCTTGATCAAAGACTCCCGTTTGCGGGCGTGGTCTTCATGCGAGATCATGGCCATTACCGCACGGTTTCGTAGCCGCCTATCAGCCCGCGCTTCGACATGACAATTTGCCAGAGGTGGATGGTCCTGGCGCGGAATGCCCCCGCGAGGGAGAGCAGATAGTAGCGCCACATGCGGGAGAAGCGCTCATCGAAAGAGGATTGCCATTGTCCCCGATGCTCGTCGACATTGCTCTGCCATGCCAGGAGGGTGCGGTCATAGTCAGGCCCGAAATTATGCCAGTCCTCCATGACGAAGAGTCCGTCCATCGCGGCGCTCAGTTGCGCGACGGAGGGGAGCATGCCACCCGGGAAGATGTATTTATCGAACCAGGGATCGCCGGTGGTGACGGAGGCATTGTTCCCGATGCTGTGGAGCAAAAACAAACCGTGTGGTTTGACGGTCCTGTGGGCCACTTCCATGAGGTCGCGGTAATTTTTATATCCCACATGTTCGCAGATTCCGATGGCGGCGACCTTGTCGAACTCCCCCGTCGCTTCACGGTAGTCCATGAGTCTGATATCAACGGGAAGTCCGGCACACCAGCGCCGCGCGTAGGCGACTTGCTGCTCGGAAATGTTATAGGCGACGACCGAGCAACCATAGTTGGAGGCAGCGAAATGGGCAAAGCCTCCCCAGCCGCACCCCAGCTCTAACACACGTTCGCCCTTCTTGAGCTGTAGCTTCCGGCATATGAGATCTAACTTGTGCTCCTGTGCCTCCGCCAGGTTCTTCGTCCCCTTCCAGTAAGCACAGGTATATTGCATGCGGGGGCCAAGCATCTGTTCGTAGAACTCGTTGCTGAGGTCGTAGTGCTGTTGGGCCACTCTGGTTGAGCGCCGCCGATTCTGCATGTTGAACAGACGAGCTTTGAGAACGTTCAGGATGAGGCGCTTATCGCGCACGGCTGTATCGAGCTGGGCCAGGTGGAATCTGAAGAAGAACTCGTCGAGCTGGTTGGCATCCCACCAGCCCTCCATATAGGATTCGCCGAGTCCCAGCGAACCCTCGGTCAGGATGCGATCGTAGAATCGATCATGGTGTACCTGGATATCCCCCGGTTGAGATCCATTGATGTGCACCTGGGCCTTCTCGAGCAACTCTTGAACAACGTGCTGTCGATTCATGGAGCGGACCCTCTTTCCCCCACCAGGCGAGTGAGTTGATTCGGGCAGATTGCGGCTCGTGCGCAGTATGAGCCCCGATGGAGGGCGACACAACAGGCGTTGCCGCCGCGAGCAATCTCGCTACAAGATGGAGGTATGTTCCGTCGCGAGGATGGCGGCTTTGATGTGGGCCGGCGGCGTTCGCAGGTCCCAGACGATCCCGAACCAGGAGAGGACCGTCAAGACGTAATAGGAGAAGTCCACTTCCCACCATAACCAGCCCTGATTGACCGACGATTGGTAGTAATGGTGGTTATTGTGCCAGCCCTCTCCACAGCAGAGCACCGCCAGGATGAAACTGTTCTTGCTCCCATCGCGGGAGTTGTATCGAACCCGACCGACGATGTGCGTCAGGGAATTGATAAAGAAGGTGCAATGATAGAGGACAGTGGTGGACACGAAGAAACCCCAGACCAGTCCCGGGAACCCCCACAGCGCATACATCGTCAGCGCGTACAGCGTTGGCGGAATGACGTGAAAGCGGTTGAGGAAGCGCAGCTCAGGATATTTTACCAGGTCCCTCACGACCGTGAAATCGGTCTCGATATATTCGTCAGACAACAGCCATCCGACATGGGAATACCAGAATCCTCGTTGCAGCGGGGAATGGCGATCTTCCGCCCGGTCTGAGTGCTTGTGGTGGTGCCGATGGTGTGAGGCCCACCAGAGCACGCCTTTCTGTGCAGAGGTCATGGCGAAAAATGCCAGAAGAAACTGGAAGACCCGGCTGGTCTTGTAGGAGCGGTGCGAGAAATAGCGGTGATAGCCTGCCGTGATGGCGACCATTCTCAGGTAGTAGCTCCCCAGGGCCAGCGCCACCCACTCCATGCTGATTCCGGTCTGAATGACCCATAGGCACATCAGGTGGATGGTCAGGAAGGGGATGGCACCCTTCCATTGGAGCTGTTTCGCGGTCACATCCTGATCGAGGGAACCGACGGAGTCGCACGACAGTCTATTCATACAGGGTGCTCATCGTTGATCTTCATCCTCGAACTCAATCGGGGTTTGCAAGAAGCGGGGCCATTGTACGCGATTGGCATCGGCCTAGGAAGCAAAAAAATGTCTTACAATGAGAAAATGGTTGTCGCGTCATTTTGCGGTACGTAGCAGGGGATCTGGCCGAAAGAGGCTATCTGGCTCACCGGTTCAACGAAATAGATGAGAACGAGACAGACCAGGGGCCATGAGCCGGTTTTCATGCAGCACAGTCGTTATTGGGGTAGCGTGTTTGGCGACGACTCAGGCGTCTCCAGGCTGGTCCGGCCCAATGTGCCGTTGCGGTAGTCCAACAGGAGAATCCTCGCCGCCTTGTCCCGGTCCAGTCCGCCGCCGCTCCTGGTCAGCAGGCAGCCGCGCTTTTGGGCGATGGCGTCGAGCACGTCCGAACTCGTCAGCCCCTCTACCGCGAAGCCGTAGCGAGCCGTGAGCCTGGCAGGATAACGCGCCAGCAGGATGGTCGCGAGAAATTCGGCGACGGTTTCGTCGTCGACGACCTTGTGGCCCACGGCGTTGACCGTCGCGAGCAGCAGGCCGACGTTCGGATCTTTGATCGTTCCCCACAACAGGCCCGGTGAATCGGTGATGGCCATATGGTCGTTTAGTTTGTGACGCTGTTGAACTTTGGTCACCGCCGGTTCGTCGCCCACACGAGCGATACGGCGATTGAGGAGCCGGTTCATCAGGGTCGATTTCCCGACATTGGGGATTCCCATGATCAGCATACGGAGCGGCTTGACGCTGCTGTTGCGATGGGGGGCGAGCGTCTGACAGAGCTGGGGGATCTTGGCCGCGTCGCCCGCCTGACTGCACGAGAGGGCCACGGCGCTGACGTCCGGTTGCCGGTTATACAGGTTGAGCCAGGCCTGTGTGACGGCGGGATCGGCAAGGTCGGCCTTGTTGAGTACTTTCAGGCAAGGACGCTGGCGGACCAGGCGCAGTTCTTCGATCAGCGGGTTGACGCTGGCGTCCGGTATGCGCGCATCCAGCACCTCGACGATGACATCGATCACCTCCATCGTCTTGGCCGCTTCTTTGCGCGCCGCGTTCATGTGACCGGGAAACCACTGTATAGACATGAGGGGACAGGCTTTCTGCGAAAAATGATTAACTGCCGGGCAGTAGGGCCGTTATCGGTGTGGCTATCGTATCATCCATGTCATCTTAGTAGTAACTCGCTCCCCATTGAAAGGTAACAATAGGGCAGGTCATCTGTTGAAGGTGATTTTCCTTCTATCTCCGATTCAGCCGATCGAGCCGCCGGCCAGGCACTGGTATGTTCCGTTATCGAGGCGGTGGTCTCGTTGACAGGTCTCCGGCAAGTCAGTAGCCTACATCCGGTTCTGACAGGCCCATGCATGCCAATGACGCGCAGGGGATGTTGCTCCAGCGCCGTGTTGTGTCCGTGCTCACCATACCGATGCAGACTCTGATTGGAATCATCTAGATGAAGACATCGCACCCGCAGCCGGCTGCTGCTCTTCCTCCGCACAACGGATCGCGCCTGAGCATTCTGAGTGTGGCTCAGCGGGAATGGCCGCTTCTGAGCAGCATCGCGACGGCGGCGGCGTTTCTCGCCTTCGGTCAAGAGTGGCTGGCCGACCTGTCCAACCCCGTCTGGTTTGCATTCGTTCTGCTGTGGCTGTTCGGCGTCGTCCTGCTCTCGGCGTTCGCGGTCGTTCGCCATGCGGAGGTGCTGGCCGTCAAGCTTGGCGAGCCCCTAGGGACGCTCGTTCTCACGCTGTCCGTGACCGGCATCGAAGTCATGATGATCGCGGCGGTGATGTATACCGCTGAAGGCGGTTCGTCGTTGGCCCGCGATGCCATGTTTGCAGTGGTGATGATCGTATTGAACGGCATGGTCGGTTTGTCGCTCCTGCTGGGCGGCTTGCGGTACCACGAACAGACATACAATCTTCAAGGCGCCAACGCGTTTCTGGCGGTCATTGTGCCGTTGGCCGTGCTGGGTCTCATCCTGCCGAACTTTACGACGTCGTCTCCCGGTCCCACCCTCTCGTCGTTTCAAGCCGTGTTTCTCATCGTCATGTCGATCGGGTTGTACGCTGTGTTTCTGGCGATCCAGAACTTACGCCACCGTAACTATTTCGTGTCTCCTGAGTCGGAAGATGCCGTCGCGGGACCGCCTCACGGGCAGGGTGAAAATTGTGAGCATTGCTCTGTCGGGTATCACACTCTCTTCTTGCTGCTGTATCTCGCCCCGCTTGTCGTGTTGAGCAAACAGATGGCGGTGCCGATCAATTTCGCCATCCATAAGTGGGGCGCGCCGTCGGCATTGGGCGGATTTTTGGTCGCCGTGTTGATTCTGGCTCCGGAGTCGCTCGGGGCGGCGCGCGCAGCGCTGGCGAACCAGCTTCAGCGGTCCGTCAATGTGTTGTTGGGATCCGTGCTGGCGACGATCAGTCTCACCATTCCGGCCGTTCTGACCATTGGGTTCCTCACGGGCAAGACGATCACTCTTGGCCTTGGTCCCGTCGATATGATCCTGTTGCTGCTGACCTTGGGGCTCAGCACCTTGACCTTCGGCAGCTCACGAACGAATGTCTTGCTCGGGGCCGTGCACTTGCTGCTGTTTTTGGCCTATCTTATGCTCATCTTCGAGGGGTAACGGCGAGGATCTGCTTCTTCACTCGGTGGGAGTGGCACTTTTTTCTGGGAGATCATGTCATGAACAGGCACAGGGTTCGGCGTCGGAGTCTTACCGCTTTTGCGGTCGTCTTCCTCGCACTTTTGCCGGAGAGCCATGCGGTGGTGCAGATCCTTCCGGAAATTTCACTCACGGTCGATGGCCGGGCTGTTCACGATCATGCATCAGTCGTCTCTGACCCGACCGTGCAGGAGATTCTGGCGGCTTTCGGCCGTGCCGAATCCGCCGTGCAGAAAGAGGATCTGGCGCCGCTGCTCCAGTTCTACGCCAAGGGCTACAACTACCATGGCTTGAAACCGGCGGATGTGCGCCGGATCTGGGGAGAAGTCTTCGATCATTACCGCAACCTGTCGTCGACCCATCTCTTTTCGGAAGTGAAGGTGTTCCGGTCAGGGCCTCAGTTGCGTGCAGAAATCACCTGCACCGGCGGCCTATACGGTACGGAGGACAAGGGTGGCACGCGGATCACGTTGGATAGTTGGTTTCGCGAGGTCCACTATCTGGTTCATGAGGATGGAGCTTGGCGCTTTCTGGGGAACGCGGGCGCTGCGCCGAGCACAGCGCCTGTCACGTCTAGCCCTCACCATCCGCTCTTCTAGTCACGGCAAAGACCGTGAAACGTTGTTCGTTTCCGGATTCGACGTCTCACGTTTTACGTTTCACCTTTCATGAACGACGAGGACGGCCTGTTTGAGCATCCTACGGTGATTCTGGTCCCATCACCATGCAGAAGATTCTGGCCAGGTTGTCTTTATCAGGCGAGCCTATCGGTAGTCTGCTAGTCACTCAGGCTCGGGAGAAGTCCGATCGCAGCTCTATCGGTTTGCAGTCGGGCCGATCGGCTCAATTCCATGTGGGTCGTCTTGGTGGTGAGCTCGAAGGATCCCATCGGGGCTCCGACCTCTTCTGGCGCCGGTTCCAGCTCAAACCGCTCTCTCCGGATTTCGCTGCCGGTCTTATTCCGATAGATCAGCTCGTCCGTTTCCAGATCATATTCTGGAATCTCGACGTTCGCCCAACGCTGCAGGAAGTAATGGGCATAGAGGGTATAGAGACCGTGGTCCTTGCTGTTATGCCGCATGACGTATTCCGGCATCGTCTTTACATCCAAATCGGCATGGTAATGCTGGAGCCAGAGGTAATCTCCCAGGATCACCAATTTCATCAGCGGAGAATCCGAGTAGAGTTTCAGTTTGACGGCCTTCCCCATGGCCTTCAGCCGTTTGAGGAGCAGGATACTCTGCCTGACTTCCGCCCGGAATTGCTCCAGTGTGAACTCGGGATGGTTGATCGCCTGGATACGTGCGCTCGCTTCCTGGCTGTAGGGATTCACCAGCATGATTCTGGCCCCCAGGCACTTGTCGAGGACGGAGGACAGGCCTCCCACTTGGTCCACAAACGTGCTATGGCCGGTCGACCCGATGACCGAGATGGTTCGGCCTGTGCCCTGCTCTTCCCGGAGCTTTGCGATATGCCGTTGCGCTCCCCGCGTGCGGCGTGGGAAGAACGAGACGAGGCCCGCTCCGGTTGCCACAAGAGCGAGGGCTCGATCCCGCATGCTGCGACGGATGTAGTTGAGGCCGATGATCAATAGCACCGTCAGCGTCATTTCCACGGCGATGAGCGAGAGTTTGTCCTGTTCGACGCGCGCCCAGAAGGCGAGGAAATGCCTGGCGCCTGCCGGGAGCAAGAGCGCAATGCCCGCACTCAAGGCGACGATGACGATGTGATACAGACTCCCCGCGGCGTCGTGGAGGAGTGCTCGAACGGTTGACGTAAAT